>SKUV01000196.1 GCA_007129775.1 Paracoccaceae bacterium
CATGTTGCAGCAGCGCGCGCCCGGCGCCCGGATTCTGCTGCACCCAGTTCCGGATGACCGGGGCAGAGGCACGGTGCGCCGGCACGATCCCGCGCCGCACCATTTCCTGCGCGATCAGACGGCGCGGGTGGCCGTTCTGCCCGCCATAACCCAGCCGCAGCACGCTGCCATCGGCAAAACGCAGCCGGCCCGAGCCCTGGATCTGCAGATAATACAGATCCACCGGGTCGCGCAGCCACGCGATTTCAAGCCCGCGCCCGGACAGCGCCCCGGTATTCTCGATCTCGGCCCGGGTCAGGAACGGCGTTCCGGGCCGAAGCTCTGGTGGGGTGCGATACACCGGCCAGCGGTGGCGACCGTCAGGCACGCGCGATGCCGGCAGTTCCGGCTCGAAATAGGCGGTGAACAGAGCGTCGTCATCCTCGGGCCCGATCAGCACGGGGCGAAAGAATGTCTCGAAGAACATCCGCGGGTCCGGGTCGGAGCGGGCGAAGGCGCAGACCGCGCCCCATTCGCCCCGGTTCAGATCGGGGCAGATGCGCAGGAAGACGTCGAATGCCTCGCCATGGTCCTCGCCTTCCCAGCCATCCAGCGCGGTGAAGGGGAAGATACGTGCCTCAATCGCCTGTGCGGGCGCGCCGCCGAAGGCCAGCACCACCGCCAGGGCCAGTGCGCCCAGTGCGCGAAGGCCGGCCCGGCGCCGCATGTCGCGGCCTTACTCGCCCGTGGCGACAAGCTGCCAGTTCGGGTCGTTCTCGCCCATCTTGCGCGAAAAGGTCCAGACGTCTTTCTGGCGCTTGATCTCGTTCGGATCGCCCTCGACAATCCGGTTCTCGCGGTCGCGCACGACAGAGGTCAGCTCGGCCTCAAACCTCACCGATACTTCCGCCTCCGCACGGTCTTCATCGAATCGCGCAGCGACGATGCGCACATCGCGCAGGCCGACGAAGGTTGCCTCCACGGTCAGGCCCTCGTTCTCGCGCATTTCTACCACTTCCATGAAGCTTTCGTAGACGTCGCGCGACAGCAGGGGCAGCAGCGAGTCCATGTCACCCGCTTCGAAGGCCATCAGAATCATCTCGTATGCCTGACGTGCACCATGCAGGAAATCGCCCACATGAAACTCCGGCTCTGCGCGCTTCATCCGGGCCAGCGCGTCGGCCATGGGGCTGCCGTCTTCCACGTGATCGGTGATGTCGGTATCGACGCCGCCCTCGATGACCTCGAAATCGCGCCGCGGGCCGCTCAGCGCCTCGCCCGAGCGCGACGTTGGAACCGGGGGCTTTTCGAATCCCTCGCGCGATCCGAGAACGCTTCGGAGGCGCAGGATCAGAAAAATCGCGATCCCGGCGAGCACGAGCAGTTGCAGCACGGCAGAGTCCATTCTTACCTCTGAGGCGATGAGAGCGGGTTGGTAACACAGGTTGCGCCCTTATGTAAGGCCATGGGCCGGGCAAGTCCACTGCAAGGCCGGAATGAAGAGGTTTCCAGATGTGGTTGCTTGCCGCCTTCGTGCTCGTTCCCCTGATCGAGATTGCATTGTTCATCCAGATCGGCGGGTGGCTGACGCTCTGGCCCACCCTCGGGATCGTGATCGCGACGGCGGCGATCGGGACATGGCTGGTGCGGCAGGAGGGCCTGCGCGCGGTCGCGGAAGTGCGCAATTCGCTGGAACGGCTGCACGATCCGCTGGCGCCGCTGGCCCATGGCGCGATGATCCTGTTTGCCGGGGCGCTGTTGCTCACGCCGGGTTTTCTGACCGATGGCGTGGGCTTCGCGCTGCTGGTGCCGGCGGTGCGCACGGCACTTTTGCGGTTCGCGCTGCGGCGAATCGAGGTGCGGCGAGTCCGCTACGGCCATGCCGCTGGGCAAAATGGCGCCAGGCCCGGTCCCGCGCCCGGCCCGCGCCCCGGGGGTGATGGCCGCACGATCGAGCCCGAGTTCCGCGAAGTGGAGCCGGAGCCATCCCGCCAGAGCTCCGAAAAGGGGCCCGATGCCGGGCGCGGCACCCGCCCGCCCTCGGGCTGGACGAGGCATTGAGCAGCCTGCGAGGACCTGCTAGAGACCTTGCAAAACAGCAAACCCGATCCATTCCGCAGGAGAATTCACGATGGCCGAGAACGGCAACAGCGGTGCCGCACCGCAACCGGCAACCCCGAATCCGGCCCAGCCCGGTGGCCAGGCCCAGGCGCCGCAGGTAAAGCTGCAGATTCTGGCGCAATATGTGCGGGATATGTCATTCGAGAATGCACTGGCCCAGAAGGCACTGACCGCGACCAACATCCAGCCCGACATTCAGGTGCAGGTCAGCCTCGATGCCCGCAAGCGCGAGCAGGAAAACCAGTACGAGGTGATCACCAAGTTCAAGATCCATTCCAAGACCAAGGAAGAGGGCAATTCGCTGTTCCTGATGGAGCTGGAATACGCCGGGGTCTTCCTGATCGAGAATGTGCCGAACGAGCAGCTTCATCCCTTCCTGCTGATCGAATGCCCGCGGATGCTGTTTCCCTTCGTGCGCCGCATCGTCAGCGATGTGACGCGCGATGGCGGCTTCCCGCCGCTGAACCTTGATGTGGTGGATTTCCTCGCGCTCTACCGCCAGGAAGTCATGCGGCAGGCCGAGCAGCGCAAGCAGCAGGGCGCGGCTGCCAGCACGACCACCACCTGACGATACCGCCACGGGCCGGGCGCTGCCCCGGCCCGCGGCAGGCTCGACCCGCGCGCGCCTTGCGCCCGCTCAGAGAACGTAGCGCGACAGATCGGCCGAACGGGCCAGTTCGCCGATGTTCTTTTCCACGAAATCCGCATCGACTGTCACGCTGTCCCCGCTCCGGTCCGGGGCGGTGAAGGACAACTCCTCGAAAACCCGTTCCATCACCGTATAGAGCCGCCGGGCGCCGATATTCTCCACGCTGCGGTTCACCTCGGCGGCGATCCGGGCCAGCGCGGCGATGCCGTCCTCGGTGAAGTCGACCGTCACCTCCTCTGTCCCCATGAGCGCGGTGTATTGTCGCGTGAGCGCATTGTCGGTCTCGGTCAGGATGCGGACGAAATCCTGTTCGGTCAGCGGGCGCAGTTCCACGCGGATCGGCAGCCGGCCCTGAAGCTCCGGCAGCAGGTCGGACGGCTTGGCGATGTGGAACGCGCCCGAGGCGATGAACAGGATATGATCGGTCTTGACCGGCCCGTGCTTGGTGGAAACGGTCGTGCCCTCGATCAGTGGCAGCAGGTCGCGCTGCACGCCTTCGCGGCTGACCTCGCCCCCGCGCGCCTCGGACCGGGCACAGACCTTGTCGATCTCGTCCAGAAATACGATGCCGTTTTCCTGAACGGCCTCCAGCGCTGCGCGGGTCACCGTTTCGTCGTCCAGCAGCTTGTCGGCCTCCTCCGCCAGCAGGGTGTCATGGCTTTCGGCCACGGTCATGCGCTTGCGCACGCTGCGCCCGCCGAACGCCTTTCCCAGCATCTCGCCCAGATTCATCATGCCGCCGGGCTGGCCGGGAATGTCCATCGCGGGAAAGGGGCTGGCGGTTTCGATGATCTCCAGATCGATTTCGGTGTCGTCCAGCTCGCCCCGGTGCAGCTTGCCCCGGAACATCTCGCGCGTCTGGGCGCGGGCATCGGGGCCGGCGATGGCGTCGATGACGCGCTCTTCGGCATTCTCCCGGGCGCGGGCCTGCACCTCGTCGCGCATCCGCTCGCGGGCCATGACGATGGCGCCATCGACCAGATCGCGGATGATCTGTTCCACGTCGCGGCCGACATAGCCGACTTCGGTGAATTTCGTGGCTTCCACCTTCAGGAAGGGCGCCTGCGCCAGCCGGGCCAGCCTGCGCGAGATTTCCGTCTTGCCGACGCCGGTCGGCCCGATCATCAGGATGTTCTTGGGATAGACCTCGTCGCGCAGATCGTCTGGCAGGTTCTTGCGCCGCCAGCGATTGCGCAGCGCCACCGCCACGGCGCGCTTGGCATCCTTCTGCCCGATGATGAAGCGGTCGAGTTCGGACACGATCTCGCGCGGGGTGAGGTTGGTCATTTCGGCCCTCCTTGGCTGAGCCGGGATGTATGTCGGAACAGGGGCGGGGCCAAGGGGGGTTGACCCTTTGTATATACAAACGTATGTATGTCACACGAGAGCGACGTCACTCAATGTCATGCGGCATGACAGGGCCTTTCGCCTACGAATGGGCGAGCTTTGTATGAATGGGACACCGAAAAACGGCTTCTCACGATCGAGAAGTACGGGGTCGACTTTGTCGATGAGATCGAGATCCTTGACCGGGAGCACCTGCTGTTCTCTGCACGCAGCGCGGAGGAGCCACGATATCTGGCAATCGGCCCGCTGAACGGGATCATGATTGCCGTCGTGTTCACGTTGCGCGGGGACAACCGCCGTATCATCACCGCACGAAAGGCACGTCGAGATGAGCGAAAGCAATACGAAGACCTTTTCGCGCGAAGACATCCGCAAGCTGAAAGGCCGGACTGACTGGGACCGCCTGCAGGCTGAGGGCGATTACGAAGGTCCGCAGGAGTTCGAGGTTGACTGGACCTCGGCCCGCATCGTGACGCCCGAGCCAAAGCAGATGGTCTCGATCCGCCTTGACCCCGATGTGCTGGCGTTCTTTCGCAGTCACGGAAAAGGATACCAGACCCGGATCAACGCGGTTTTGCGGGCCTACATGGAGGCCAGGCGCGCAGATTAGGCCGCCGGCGGCAGGCGGTCGCGGGGCAGGAACGGCAGCGCGCGCAGCAAGAGTGCGCGGAACCGCTCCCACCCCGCGCCGAGCAACAGCAGGAAGGCACCCAGCGCAAGAACCGAGACGACGCCGCCATCGGCCTCGAACACCGTGGCGGCCAGCACCACCGCATAGCCCGCCCCGGCAATCAGAAAGGACCGGCGGTCGATCACCAGCGCGACCAGCGCGATCAACCCCAGAAACGCCATCAGCAGCGCCTGACCCGTCGCATCCTCCCGCGCCAGCAGGGTCAGCGCCACGGTATTCACCAGCGCCGGCGCCGCCACCACATGCAGCCAGAAACCGTTGGCCGCGCGGCGTGTGACGCGATGCGGGTCCGACATGTCGAACCCCATCGCCACCGCAAAGACCGCAAGCCCTGTCGCCAGCGTGATCAGCGCAAAGGGCCCATCGGCCGACAGCAGGAACACATCGCCGATATCGGCAGGCGTGCCGGCGCGCTCCGCCGCCAGAACCAGCGCGGTGGCGAAGACGCTCAGCGCGATCATCGCCAGCGCGAAGGGCACCCGAAACCGCAGCCAGTAGACCCCCAGCGCCAGAACCGTCAGCGCGAGCGGAAGCGGCAGGCTCGAATAATCCTCCTGCGCCACCATGAACGGGTGCGAAAACCCCGCCACGAGCCCTACCGTGGCATTGATCGCGAACAGCACCGACAAGGTGATTGCCGGCGCCACCATCCGCCGGCGCCGCACGAAATATTCCGACAGACCCCAGAGCAGAAACGCCCCCGCAAGCGTCACCTGCACCAGACGGGGCACGGTATCGCCCAGCGTGCTGCCCACATAGATCGCCGCCGCGCCCCACCAGCCGAAGGACAGGATCAGCAGACCGACGACGATGAAGATCTCGTTGAAACCCTTGAACAGCTCGAAAGGCTCGTCCCCGGCCGACAGGCCCTCGCGCGCGCCGCGGCGGCTGTCGGCCAGTGCCAGCAGCCGTGCGGCCTGGGCTTCGGTCAGGACACCCGCGGCGACGGCGGCGCGGATATCGTCGGGCGACAGGCTCACGCGCCGATGCTTTCAACCGTCAGGTTGCCATTGGTATAGACGCAGATGTCGGCGGCGATGGCCATGGCCTTGCGCGCAATGGCCTCGGCGTCCAGATCGGTCTCCATCAGCCCCCGCGCGGCAGCTAGCGCATACATCCCGCCCGAGCCGATGGCGGTGACGTCATGCTCCGGCTCCAGCACATCGCCCGCGCCGGTCACCACATAGAGCCCGGCGCCGTCGGTCACGATGAGGAAGGCCTCCAGCTTCTGCAGATACTTGTCGGTGCGCCAGTCCTTGGCCAGATCCACCGCGGCGCGCTGCAACTGGCCGGGGCTGGCCTCCAGCTTTTTCTCCAGCCGCTCCAGCAGGGTAAAGGCATCCGCTGTCGATCCTGCGAAACCGGCCACCACCTCGGCCCCACCGGGGGCGAGGCGCCGCACCTTGCGCGCAGTGCCCTTGATGACGGTCTGGCCGAGGCTCACTTGTCCGTCGCCGGCCACGACCACGCGACCACTCCGGCGGACCGCCAGAATGGTCGTTCCGTGCCAGCCGGGAAACATCCCCTCGGCCATCGCGGTCAGATCGACCCGTCGATCCAGGTTTGCAGCGCCGCCTTGGGCGCCGCGCCGACCTTGTTGGACACCACCTGCCCGTCCTTGAACAGAAACAGCGCCGGAATGCCGCGAATGCCCATCTGGGCGGGGGTGGCGGGGTTGTCGTCCACATTGACCTTAACGATCTTGACGCGGCCGGCGTATTCCTCTGAAAGCTCTTCCAGCGCGGGGCCGATCTGCTTGCAGGGGCCGCACCATTCGGCCCAGAAATCCACCACAACGGGGATTTCGGAATTCTTCACTTCGGCGTCGAATGTCGCATCGGTCACGGCGGTGGTGGGCATGGGCTTTCTCCTGTCTGGTTGGCAGATACCTATGGACGCGTCGCCGGCGGGTCAAGCGCCGCCGCTGCGCAGGGCGGCAGCGTCCAACAGCGCCTCGGGCAGGGGCATCAACCGGGGCGCGGCGGTCCACAAAAGCGCGGCCTCCACCCGGCGGTCGGGAAACACCTGTGCCAGGGCGGCGCGATAGGCGGCCATCTGCCGCAGAAGGCCCTCGGGCACCTCCTCCGGCGTCTCGGGCAGCACGGCGTTTGATTTGTAATCCACCGCCAGCACGCGGTCGGGCCCGACGATCAGCCGGTCGATCGTCCCCAGGAGCCGGCGGTCCTGGAATTCCGCAGTAATCTCAACCTCGGCGAGCGTTCCGGGCGCGAACAGAAACGCGAGCTCCGCCGCGTCGAGCACCCGGCGCGCCTCGATAAGAAGGGTGGCGCGCCGGGCGGCGTCGGGCTCCGAGTCCTCCCCGTCTTCGCGCAGAAGCGCGTCGCCGATCTGGTCCCAGTCCGTGCGTGGCCATGCGGGCAGATGTTCGAGCAGCCGGTGAAGCTGCCGGCCCCGGCGCATCGCTTCCTGCTGCGGCAGCGCCGCGCCTTCGCCCGGCAGCACCTTCGCACCCCCCAGATCGGAGGGGCTGAGCGGGCCGGGGGCATGGGATGGCTGTGGTGCCGGGGCCCGCGACCAGCCGGGCAAGGCCGGTGGGGGCGGGTCCGTGTGGCGATCTTCCGTCGTTGGCAGGGGGTCTGGCCAGTCGCCATGTTGCAGCCGCAGACCCTTGCCGAAGTGAAAATTCTCCGCCACCGCGCCGGCATGGCCCATCGCTTCGGCCACCTGATCATACCAGCAATCGCCTTGGTCTACATCGCCCGCCGCGGCCACGACCAGCCAGCTTTCGGCCCGGGTCATGGCGACATAGAGCAGCCGCGCGCGTTCGTCGGTCTGCGCCGCGGCCACCTCTTCGCGGATCTTTTCGAGGGCAGGCGGGTTCTGATCCGAGGGCATCGCCCATGCGACGCCCCCGCCCGGCATGGGATACAGGTCGCGCCCCCGCGGGGCCCGCCGCGCCGCCGTGTCGGGCAGAAACACCACCGGCGCCTCCAGCCCCTTGGCGCCATGCACCGTCATCACCCGGATCCGGTTGCCCGCACTGTCGAGCTGGCGCTTGATCGTCACCTCGCCCGATTGCAGCCATGTCAGAAAACCGGTGAGGCTCGGCACCTCCGTGGCCTCGTAGCCCAGCGCCTGATGCAGCAGTGCGTCGATCCCGTCCTCGGCCTCGGACCCCAGCCGCGCGAGTAGCCGGCGGCGTCCGTCATGGCGGGTCAGGATGCGTTCCAGCAGGTCGTAGGGACGCAGAAAATCGGCACTGTTCAACAAATCAGAGACGATTTCGCGCGTCGTCGCCGCCTCCGGAAGCGCGCTGTCGCGCAGGGCCTGCCAGAGCGTGCCGAGCCGATCACAGGCCAGCCGAAACAGCGCATCCTCCGACCAGCCCAGCAGCGGCGCGCGCAGCGCCTCGGCCAGCGCCAGATCGTCCTCGGGCAGGTTCAGGAACGCCAGCAGCGAGGTCAGATCCTTCACCGCCAGTTCGGCGGCAAGGTTCATCCGGTCGGCCCCGGCGATGGGCAGACCGAGCGCCTTGCAGGCGCGGATGATATGGTAGAACAGCCCAGAGCGGCGCTGCACGAGGATCAGCACATCCCCCGCCCGCATCCGCCGCGCGCCACCGTTGGCCGGAATCGCCGTGCCTTCCGCCAGCATCCGGGCGATTTCCGTGGCGATGCGCCGTGCAAGCCGTGCGTCATGGTGTTCGTCGGTGACGATGTCCACCGGGTCGAACCAGTTTCGGGGCTCCTGCGCCTCGGCCTTGGGGATCGCGGGCCAGAGGTCCACCCGCCCCGGCATCGCACCGTGAAAGGCGATGTGGCTGACCGCCCCGCCCAGCCCGGCCCCGCGCGCATCGTCGAAGGCTTCATCGACCAGCCGCAGGATCGCGTTGGAGGACCGGAACGAATGCTCCAGCACCAGTTCCGCCAAAGGCACGCCCATCGCCCCGAGCCGGCCCGCGAAATGGGCGCGCATCCGGTCGAAGGCGGCCAAATCGGCGCCCTGAAAGGAATAGATCGACTGTTTCTTGTCACCCACGACAAAGATCGTCCGCTCGGCCCCCTCGGCCCCCTGCCCGGCGGTGAATTCCTGCGTCAGAAGTTCGATCACCGCCCATTGCTCGGGGCTGGTGTCCTGCGCCTCGTCCACGAGGATGTGATCCACCCCGCCATCGAGCTTGAACAGCACCCATTGCGCCACCGACGGGTCCGACAGCAGGCGCCGCGCGCCGAGGATCAGATCGTCGAAATCCAGCCAGCCCATGCGCGCCTTCCGGCCCTCGTAGGCCCGCAGGAAGACATCGGCAAATCGCTGCAGCGCCTCGGTCTTGAACGCGGCGGCAAGGGCAAGGCGGTGCGGGCGCGCCCCGTCCACCCGGGCCATGAGCGCATTGAGCGGGTCGAGGGCCGGACCGAGCCGCGCGCGGGTGTCCTTGGTCGGGAAGCTGCCGATCTTGGCGGCGAAGGGGGCTTTAGCCCCGGCGCCGAACAGAAACAGGCTCTCCAGCGTCTCCAGATCCGTCACTGACCAGCCGTCGCGGGACAGATTCCGCAGCCGCTTGGCGGCTTTCACATCATTCGAAGACCCGGAATCGAGCACCGGCAGCAGATCGCCGATCAGCGCGCGCTCGCTGCCCAGAAACACCTCTGCCAGCAGCGCGCCTGTGTCATACTCCGGCGGCAGGCCGAACATCTCGCGGATCGCCGCGCCGTCGCGCTTTTCCGCCAGCGCCGCGCGGTGGCGCACGATCTCGGCGGCGAGCCGGTCGAACCCCTCGCCCAGCGGATAGCGCGCCAGCCCGTCCAGCGCCGCCGGGTGCCGCTCGGCCAGATCCTCGATCACATCGTCGCGCAGCAAGGTCATGGTGCGCTCGTCAATCTCCGTAAAGCCCGGCGACAGGCCGGCCTCCAGCGGAAAGCGGCGCAGCAGTCCGGCGCAGAAGGCGTGGATCGTCTGGATCTTCAGCCCGCCCGGCGTTTCGATCGCGCTGGCAAAGAGACGCCGGGCGCGTGCCAGCGTGGCCGCGTCAACCGGCCCCTCGGCGCCGCGGTCCAGCAATTCCTGACGCAGCGCCCCATCGTCCAGCATCGCCCATGCGCCAAGACGCTGGAACAGCCGGTTCTGCATCTCGGCCGCGGCGGCCTTGGTATAGGTCAGGCACAGGATGCGCTGGGGCGCCACCCCGCGCAGCAAGAGCCGCGCCACCCGGTCGGTCAGAACCCGCGTCTTGCCCGAGCCCGCATTGGCCGACAGCCACGTGGAGGCTGCGGGGTCGGCCGCCTGCACCTGCCGTTCGCTGGCGTCGTCGCGTGGCGTCATTCGTGATCCCCCACATCCAGCGGCCGGGGCGCATCGCTTGTTTGCCATTCGCCGAAGCGGGCGAGGTGGTCGTAATCGCCCGCAAGCCCCTCTCGCAGGACAGCGCGGCGCGCGGCATAGCCCTGTGCGAGGTTCTGATAGGCGGCGATGAGGGTTTCCAGTTCGGTCCAGATTTCAGCGGTCATGCCCGGCTCCAGCCTGGTTTCGACCCGCTTGGGGTCGCGCGCGGACAGGCCGACATAGGTGATCGCGGCGACCTCGCGGGGGCCGAGCGCCTCCCACGCGCCCTCCTCGGCCATCGCGGCTTCCAGCAGCAATTGCTTGTCGAAATGGCGTTGCTGGCGCTCGTTCGGTGGCGTGCCGGTCTTGTAGTCGAGGATATGCAACCGCCCGTCGGGCAGGCTGTCGATCCGGTCGGGCCGCGCGGTAAGGGTAAAGCCCAGCCGCTCCAGCCGCGCGGCGCCTTTCACCTCCAGCAATTCCGGCGTGCCGTCATGGGCGGCCTCCCACGCCAGAAACGTGTCGGCGACCTTGTCCATCTGCGCCAGCCACAGCCGCCGCGCTGTGGCCCATGGCACTGATTCGGCCAGCGTCGCCTCTGTCACCGCAAGCAGGCGGGCGCGCTCGTCCGGCGCCTCGCCCGCGCCGTGCACGAAACGCTCCACCACCTTGTGCAGCACCGACCCGCGCAGAAGAGCATCGGGCGATTTGTGCAGCGGGTCCAGTGGATAGAGCCGCAGGACATGGCGGGCATAAACGGAATAAGGGTCCCGAATCAGCCGGGTGATCGCTGTGACCGGCAGTTCGGCGGGCCGCGCCGCCAACGGGGGCCGGGGGGCCGGCCGCGGCTCGGGCGGTTCGGGCCGGTAATCGGCTTCCAGTTCGGACGCCAGTGCGAGCCAACGCGCCCCGCGGGCCTGCATCGCGGCCAGCGCGGCCGGGCCTGCGGTGTCTGGCAGCCCGCCCAGAAGGTTCGTCAGCCGGTTGAGCCAGCGCGACGGCACGCATTCGGCCTCGGCATCGCGCTGGGCGCGCGACAGAACCACCTCCGGCGCACAGGCGGCTTGCTGGAAGTCATGCGCCGAAAGCCCGATCCGCCGCTCGGGCAGCAACAATCCCGCCTGCGCCCGCATCGCCCGGTTCAGCCACGGATCCGGCGGCGGGGTTTCGGGCCAGATGCCCTCGTTCAGCCCTGCGAGGATGACAAGCTCCGCCCCCTGCACCCGGGCCTCCAGCGTGCCCCAGATCATGATGTCGGGATGCGGCTGCACCGGGTCACGCACCTCCCGGCCGCGCATCAGCCCGTTGAAAAGCGCGGCATAATCGGCCGGCGTCATCGGCCCGCCGTGGGGGGCTTCAGTGCGCAGGGCATCGCAGAGCCGCCGCGCCTCCTGCCCGGCGGGCTCGTCCCACAACGCGCCGGCGGGGGCGCCCTCGGGGCCCGCGGCAAGTGCTTCGGCAAGGGCGAGGTGGCGCGCGACATGGGCCTCCAGCGGCAAGGGCTCATCGGGCTCCAGCTCGTCCAGCAGCGGCGCGAGCCACGCCACCCATGGGACGGCGCCCGCCGGGGCCAGTTTGCCCTCTGCCCAGACCTCCAGCGCGGCGGCATCGGGAAAGGGCGGGCCGTGGCGGCGCAGGTGCCGCTCCAGCGCGCGGGTCAGCAGCAGATGCGGCCCGCGCCCCGGCCCGGAATGGGCCAGCGGATGCTTCAGCAGGATGACGAGTGCCGCCGCTGTCAGCCGCGCGCCGAAAAGGGCCGCCACATGGCGCAGAAACCGGCCCGGGGCCGACAGCGACAGCGGGCGGCCCGCGCTGTCGTCGGGCAGGATGCCCCAGCGGTCGAGCGCCGCGGTCACCTGCCGGGTCAGGGTACGGTCGGGGGTGACGAGGGCCGCGCGCCGACCGGTCTCGGCGGCCTCGCGCAGGATGAGAGCGATGGCCAGCGCCTCGGAGCGGGGGGCGGGCGCCTCGATCAGCGTCATCCGCTGCGTTGCGGCGCCCAGATCACCCAGCCCGGCGCCCTCGGCGCGCCACTGGTCGGTTACCGGCGCGGGCCGCATGGCCAGTGAAATCAGACGGTTGCGCGCCGGATCAGGGGCGGTGTCACGGGCCCATGGCTGCACGTCCTCCGGGCTCAGCCCAAGCGCGCCGAGCAGGCGGTGGAACCTGAACTGCGGATGATCCTCGGCCGAAATCGCCCGCTCCAGGCTTTGCCATGCCGCCGCCGGCATGTGGGAATCGAACCCGGGCAGGACAAGCGCGCCTTGCGGCAGCCGGGCCACCGCCTGCATGAGCCTTGCGGTCGTCCCGCGCGACCCGGTGGAGCCCGCGATGATGATCGGATGGCCGGGCGGCGCGGTCTGCCACCCTGCGATCAAATGATCGGCAGCGCGTCGCTGGCGCGCCTCGGCATCCGGCGGGGCGTCCGGCCCGAACCAGCGGGACACGAGGCGGATGAAGGTAAGGCTGCGTTCCCAGTGCCGGGCATGATCGGCGATGTCGAGCCCGGCCAGCGCTTCGGGGGCGACGCCCTCGCCCTGCATCTCGGCCATCAGGCGCGCGAGGCTTTCGGCGAGATCGTGGATCGCGGCGCGCGGGGCCAGTTCCGGCGCGGTGTCGAGCAGCCGGGCGATCAGCTGCGCCAGTTCCAGCTTGCGGCGCAGGGCGGGGACGGGCGGCGGCAGCCCGGGAATCGCCGCGTCCTGGCCCAGATCGGTGACGAGTCGGAGGCGGGGAAGAAGCCGCGCGCCCTCGGCGGCCAGAAGCGCGGCGATGCGCCGCTGCATCCGGCGGGTGTTGACCCAGACCTCGACGCGGGCAAGGGCTTCGGGCGGCATATGGGCGGTTCGTGCCAGCAATCCCTGCGCGAGATGCCGGGCAAAATCCGCTCCGGGCGGCAGAGCAAAGACGCGCGGAGCGGACTGGGACAGGGCTGCAAACACGTTTTCGGTCTCGATGCGGGTGACGGGCGGTGCCGAATGCATTGCGGCAGCCTGTCAGCCCCGGCGCGCCGGTGCAAGGCCGCGGCGGGGGAAGGTCGCGTGCCGCAATGGTCCGGTGTGTTTCTGCACAACGGATCGCGGCCGGGCTTTTCGGTGGCCAATCCCGATGGCCCCGACTGCGAGGGCGGTGGCGTCAGGCCGCGGGCGGGGACAGCGCGGTGACGAGGCGGGCCGGGCCGCGCGCGATGAGCCGCCGTGCCTCCGGCGATTCGGGGCAAAGGGCCAGATGCAGGTGGAGCGCCGCGGCGCCCGGCTCCAGCGGGCCGAGCCGGTCGGGCCATTCCACGAGGCAGAGTGCGGTGTCGAATGCGGCGACGAGCCCCAGCTCCTCGATTTCCTGCGGATCATGCAGCCGATAGAGATCGGCGTGCCAGATCTCCAGCGGGCCGGCGGCATAGGTCTGCACGAGCGTGAAGGTGGGCGAGGGGATATCCTCGGGCGGCTCGCCGGCCCGGCGCTGAAGCGCGCGGATCACGGCGCGGGCAAGATGGGTCTTTCCCGCGCCGATGCCGCCTGAAAGCAGGATCGTATCCCCGGCGCACAGGGACGCCGCGATGCGTTCGGCCAGCGCATCGGTCGCCGCGCTGGTGCCCAGATGAAGTATCAGATCTGCAGGCTCGGTCATTGCACAGCCCTACCGCAGGCGCGGGCGGTCGCAAAGGGCGCGACGTCCGGCCCTGACTTCGTGTGGCGCTTGATGCGGGACCGGCCGGCTCGCGCCCCTCCGCCCGAAGCCATTTGCCATAGCGTTTGCTGCAGCCCGGATATCCGCCGCCGGAGGGCTGGATGGCCCTTGCCGAATGCGGCTCAGCGCCGCTCCGGTACCTACCCCAGCGCGGCGGCGCGCGGCTCCGGCGAGGTCGGGCGCAGTGCGTTGCGCGGCGGGTCGCAGAAGGTGACGATCGTCCCGCCCCCCGCAAGCGGCGCCAACCGGCAATCCAGGTGCCGCCCGTCGTGCATCTGCACCACCGTTTCCAGCGGCGCGCGCGTGCCGCCAGCCGCGATATAGCGGCGCAGCCTGGGCCAGACCGGGTTCGGGTGGGACCGGGCGAGCCATGAGCGCAGCGCCTCCTTCAGGCCGATCTGGCCGGCGGTGGTATCCGGGTCCACGCCCCAGAGCGCTGCATAGGCAGCGTTGGACATCAGCAAATCCCCCGCCGGGGAGAATACCGCCAGCGCCGCATCCAGCGAATCGAGCACGGCCTGCCCGGTTTCAAGCTCGGCCCGGAACCGGCGCGTGAGCGAGACCTCGGCCGAGATATCCTCGAACAGGAAGGCCACGGCCCCGTCGGGATGCGGGCGCCCGGTGACCTTGTAGGTCAGCCCCGAGGGCAGCGACCAGACATCCTCGAACAATCCGGCGAGCGCATCGGTTTCGATCCGAGCGATTTTCTGGCGCCAGCCGCGGTAATCCTTTGGTTCCGGGATCATCTGGCGGGCGCGCAGCCGGTCGAGGAAGCTCTCGAGCGTCGGGCGCGCGGCGAGGAAATCGACCTCCAGTGTCGTCAGATCGATCAGGGCGGGGTTGAACATGTGCAGCCGACGCGTGCGGTCGAAGATCACCAGACCGATCGGCAGATGCGCGAAGGTCTTGGTCAGCGTCTGGGTGAAAGCGGCCAGCGCTGTCTCGGCCCGTTCCGCCCGGTCGGCGGGCAGGGCTATGCAGAGATCCTCGCCCGGCAGCGCGGTGCGGTAAAGCTCGAAAGCGCGGGTCGTGCCGCCATCCTCTGAGGCGGGTCCGGGCACCCGCAGACGTTGACGGATCGGAGTGGCCCCGTCCGCGGGCGCGGCGGCAGCGTCCGCGAAGAGTTGCGGCAGGGGCCAGCCCGGGGCACTGGCCGTATCCTCGGAGGGTGCGGCCAGTGCCATATAGGACTGATTCGCCCAGATCACCGCGCCGTCGGAAGCGGCGCGCCAGATCGGTGCGGGGCTGGCATGAACAATCTCGCGCAGGGCCCGCAACTCATCCTCCATCGCCCGGAGCGCGAGCCGGTCAACCACCTCGTTGCGTTCCGACAGGCCGGTGTCGTGCAATTCGAACCGGGCGACGCCATTGCGCCATTCGCCATGCAGTTCCAGCGCCGGATCATCCTCTGCCCGGAGGCAGAAATCGCCCACTTGAGCGAGGCGGCGCGCGCGGTTGCCGAAATCGGGAAAGCGCGGCGCCAGAACGGCGCAAAGCTGCGCCCAGTGGCCGCGCTGGGCCGGCGCGGCGCGCAACAGCGCGTGGCCTGCATCGCTGGCGTCGATCAACCTTTCATCCAGAAACAGGAACACCGGGTCGAGCGTGTCTGCGTCGAAGATCCGCGCCTGCGCCTGCCGCCGCCGCTGGACCCAGACATGTGCCAGCAGCAGCGCAGCGAGCGCCGAGGCCACCGACGACACCGCAATCACAAGCCCGAGCAGCCAATCGATCTGCATTCTCAGCAACCTTTCCGCGCCAGCGCCCCGGTTCGGAAGGTTCGGACAGATTGGTTAATTCGGTCTTAAGCCCCACGCGACACAGCCCCGCCCGCCCCGCGGGTTCAGGGCAGGTTCGGCCGGTTCGGGCCCAGCCCGCCCCCCGGTTCGCTGCAGATACGCGTGCGCGGAAGGATCAACTCCACGATGGCGCCACGGCGGGCGCCCGGCGCCGACCCGCCCGAATCGGCGGCATTGGCAAAGCTGATTTCGGCGCCCAGCCGCTCCAGGAGCGTCTTGGCAATGAAGAGACCAAGGCCCATCCCCTCATACCCCGGGCGGCGCCCGCGGTCCGGGCGGTTGCGGCGCTGCCGCACGAAGGGATCGCCGATGCGCCCCAGAA
>SKUV01000254.1 GCA_007129775.1 Paracoccaceae bacterium
CCGCTGTTGATGAAAGCGCCCCGATGACCCGTTTCCTGTCCGCCCCCGACTGGGCGCGCGCCTATTCGCGCGAAACCTTCGGCAATGATCTGATGGCCGCCGCGGTGGTCACCATCATGTTGATCCCGCAGGCCATGGCCTATGCGATGCTGGCGGGGTTGCCGCCCGAGGCCGGGCTTTACGGCGCCATCGTGCCGCTGTTGCTCTATGCGCTTTTCGGTACGTCGCGGACATTGGCGGTGGGGCCGGTGGCGGTGGTGTCGCTGATGACGGCTGCGGCGGCGGGTGCCATCGCGGCGCAGGGCACGCCGGGCTATCATCTGGCCGCGCTTGCGCTGGCAGCGCTGTCGGGGGCGATGCTGCTGGTGATGGGGCTCTTGCGCCTGGGCTTTCTGGCCAATTTTCTGAGCCACCCGGTGATTTCGGGCTTTATCACCGCCGCGGGCATCCTGATCGCGGCGAGCCAGTTGCGCCATCTGCTGGGGGTCGAGACCACTGGCAAGGTGCTGCCCGAACTGGTGCCCTCCATCCTTGCCGCCCTGCCCGACACCAACCTCGTCACGCTGGGGCTGAGCGCGCTTGTGCTGGGCTTTCTGTTCTGGTCGCGCAAGGGCATGGCGCCGTTTCTGCGCCGTCTGGGGCTGGGGGAGCGGACGGCGGGCCTTGGCGCGAAGAGCGCGCTTTTGCTGGTGGTGGTGGCCTCTACACTCGCGGTCCGGGGGCTGGGGCTGGACTCGCTGGGCGTGGCGGTGGTGGGCGACATCCCGCGCGGGCTGCCGCCCTTCGCCCTGCCCGCGTTTGACCTCGGGCTTTTGCAATTGCTGCTGGTGCCGGCGGCGATGATCGCCATCGTGGGCTATGTGGAATCGATCTCGATCGCGCAGACGCTGGCGGCGCGGCGGCGTCAGAGCATCGATCCCGACCGCGAACTGGTGGCGCTGGGGGCGGCGAACCTGGGTGCGGCGGTCTCGTCGGCGATGCCGGTCACGGGGGGGCTGTCACGCTCCATCGTCAATTTCGACGCGGGCGCGCGCACCCCGGCGGCCGGGGCCTTCACCGCGCTCGCCATCGCGGCGGCGCTGCTGTTTCTGACGCCGCTGCTCTATCATCTGCCGCGCGCGGCGCTGGCGGCGATCATCGTTGTGGCGGTGGCCTCGCTTCTGGATTTCCGTGCCCTGCCCCGCACCTGGGCGTATTCGCGCCCCGATGGCGCGGCCATGGGCGCCACCATCGCGGTGACACTGGTGATCGGGGTGGAACAGGGGCTGGCGGCCGGGGTCGCGCTGTCGCTGGTGCTGCATCTGTGGCGCACCTCGCGGCCGCATGTGGCCATCGTCGGTCAGGTGCCGGGCACCGGGCATTTCCGCAACGTTAAGCGCCACGAAGTGGTGACCGCGCCCGATGTGCTGTCCATTCGCATCGACGAGAGCCTCTATTTCCCCAACGCCCGCTTTCTGGAGGATACGGTCAACGATGCCGTTGCCGAAAACCCGGCCATTCGCCATGTCGTGCTGATGTTTCCTGCGGTGAATGCGGTGGATGCCTCGGCGCTCGAAAGCCTCGAGGCGATCAATGCGCGGCTGCGCGACGGCGGCGTCACGCTGCATCTGTCCGAGGTCAAGGGCCCGGTGATGGACCAGTTGCACCGCGGCCATTTCCCGCAGGACCTGGGCGGCGAGATTTTTCTGACCCATTACGACGCGATGATGGCGCTGGCACCCGATCTGACGCGGGAGACGATCGCCATGCCCCGTCGCGAAACCCGTCGCGAGACCCTCCGCGAAACCGGGCGCGACCCCGCAGCGCCGCGCCCGGCCTGAGGCCCCAGCCCTTTCCGATATGCAACGATGCGGTGCGCTTTGGCACCGCCCATACCGTGCCGGCGCGAATAATCACCGCTTGGCGCCGGTATTGCGGCCGCCCGGGCAACAATGTGGCGCGCCGCGGTCCGTAATGCCTTGCAATTTCGTAAACAAAAGCGCGGTTTTGCCCAAATTGCGACGTATTCGCCCGGCAATCTCTACCACAGGATGACCAAGAGCAGCCTTCAACACGCCGGAGAATGAACATGCAAGCCGTGGCACTTCCTGTTCGACCAGTGCGCCCTGTTACGTCCCCCTCCCGCCCGCAAGCCGCGGGCGCCAATACCAATATGAGCGAATGGTCCATGGCGGCCTCGCGGATGCTGGTGGCGACTTTCTTCATCGCCTCGGCGGTGGCGAACATGGGCGACAACCCCATGGCCAGCCAGTTCAACGCGATTGTGGCCACCGATGCGACGCTGATCTTCAACGCGGTGATCTATTCGATGGCCTTCGCGGTGCTGATCGGGCGCTATGTGAATATCGCGGCGATCACGCTGGGGCTGATCCTGCTGATTTCCAGTTCCTCGAACCTTCTGTCGGGGGTGAACAACCTCGAGGATTTCTGGAAGGATCTGGCGATCACCGGGGCGCTGTTCGCCATGGCGGCCTCGCGCTCGGGCGCGGCGATCTCGCGCCTGCGCGAGCGGATCCAGCAACGCAGGGTGGCGCCGCGCCGCGTGGTGCCCGACACCGGCCCCGATGCGCCGGTCACCGGCCGTCCGGTGCTGCACCTGACCCAGGACCATGTCGCCCGCCCGATGGGCCCTGCGACCTTCATCTCGCGCCGCGGGCACTGAGCGCCCGCACTGCGCGCCCGCACTGCGCGGCTGCACTGAGTACCTGCACTGAGCACCTGCGCGCGCGGGTTCCTGAACGCCCCCGCGCCGGCTGCGCGGGGGCTTTTCTTTTGCCCCAGGCGCGCTTATTTCCGGACCGGATGAGCGCGCGTATCCATATCGTCGGCGGGGGCATGGCTGGCTCCGAGGCTGCGTGGCAGGCGGCTGGCATGGGCGTGCCCGTCACCATCCACGAAATGCGCCCCGCTATCGGCACGTTTGCCCATCGCACCGGGTTCCTGGCCGAGATGGTCTGCTCCAACTCCTTCCGCTCCGATGATGACGAACAGAACGCCGTGGGCCTTCTGCATTGGGAGATGCGCGCCGCCGGCGGGCTGATCATGGAAATGGCCGATGCCCACCGGCTGCCCGCCGGCGGGGCGCTGGCGGTCGATCGCGACGCCTTTGCCGAAGGGGTGACGGCCCGGCTGCGCGCCCATCCACTGATCGAGATCGCCGAGGGCGAGGTGACCGCCCTGCCCGAGGATGGCCGCTGGATCATCGCCACCGGACCGCTGACCTCGGGCGCGCTGGCCGAGGCGATCCGGGCCGAAACCGGGACCGAGGCGCTGGCCTTCTTCGACGCCATCGCGCCGATCGTGCATTTCGACTCGATCGATCTGTCGCAGGCGTGGTTCCAGTCGCGCTATGACAAGGGCGCAACGGAGCAAGAGCGCACCGCCTATATCAACTGCCCGATGGACCGCGACGGCTACGAGGCCTTCATCGACGCGATTCTCGCCGCCGACAAGACCGAGTTTCACGAGGGCGAGACCGCCGGGTATTTCGACGGCTGCCTGCCCATCGAGGTGATGGCCGAGCGCGGTCGCGAAACCCTGCGCCACGGGCCGATGAAGCCTGTCGGGCTGACCAACCCGCACGCGCCCGACATCAAGCCCCATGCAGTGGTGCAGTTGCGCCGCGACAATGCGCTGGGCACGCTCTACAACATCGTGGGCTTTCAGACCAAGATGAAGTATGGCGCACAAGCTTCTGTATTCCGAATGATTCCCGGCCTGCAAGATGCGCATTTCGCGCGCCTGGGCGGGATTCATCGCAACACCTTCCTGAACGCACCGACGCTGCTTGATGGCGAAATGAGGCTGCGCTCGCGCCCGCATATCCGCTTTGCCGGGCAGATCACCGGGGTGGAGGGATATGTGGAATCGGCGGCCATGGGGCTTCTGGCCGGGCGTCTGGCTGCAGCCGAAATGCTGGGCCGCCCCTTGCCCCCGCCCCCGCCCGAGACAGCCATGGGCGCGCTGGTCACTCACATCACCGGCGGGGCCGATGCGAAGACCTTTCAGCCGATGAACGTAAATTTCGGCCTCTTCCCGCCGGTGGCGGCCAAGGGCGGGCGCCGGGGCCGGCCCGCGCGCTACCGCGCCTATACCGACCGCGCCAAGGCGGCCTTCACCGAATGGCTGGCGCAGGCGCGCGCCGATGCGGCCTGAGTTCCGCACTCGTTTCGCCCCCTCGCCCACCGGCCCTCTGCATCTGGGCCATGCCTATTCGGCGATGCTCGCCCATGACATGGCCCGCGCGGCCGGCGGGGCCTTTCTTCTGCGGATGGAGGATACCGACCGCGAGCGCGCGCGGCCCGAGCACGAGGCCGCGATCCTCGACGATCTGCGCTGGCTCGGCCTGCGCTGGGACGGGCCGGTGCTGCGCCAGTCGGACGATCCGGCGCGCTATACCGCGCGGCTGCAGCCGCTGATCGACCGCGGTCTGCTGTATCCCTGTTCCTGCTCGCGCGGCGACATCCGCGCGGCCCTCGCCGCCCCGCAGGAAGGGGTGGCGCATCCGGTCTATCCCGGCACCTGCCGCGGGCGGGCCATGGACACGCGGCAGCCCGGCGATGCGCTGCGGCTGGATATGGCGGCCGCCTTGCGCGCGCTGGACGGGCCCGCGCCGGCCTTTCGCGAAA
>SKUV01000363.1 GCA_007129775.1 Paracoccaceae bacterium
CCACCTGTCCCTGCTCTCTGGAGCTTTCGGAACATGCGCGGGCCACCCGCGGGCAACTGGCCACGCCCCATTCCCAGCGCTCCGTCGCCCGCATCTCGGCGGAGGTACGCGAGGGCGCCTGCCTGTGGTTCGAGGACCTGATCGAACTGTGCCGCGACGCGGTGCCGACGGAAACCCAGGTGATGGTGAAGCGCGAGGATGAGCAGGCCTTCGCCGAACTGAACGCCGCCAACCCGATCTTCGTGGAGGATGCCGCGCGCGCCTTCTGCGCCGAATTGCAGCGCGACCCGCGCGTGGGCGATTTCCGCGTGGTGGCCAGCCATCAGGAAAGCCTGCATTCCCATGACGCGGTGAGCGTGCTGACCCGGGGCGAGACCTTCGCCGCCGACAGCCTCGATCCGCGGCTGTTCGCGACGCTCTTTCATGTGGGCTGACCCGCGGACAGCAAACGGATCGCAGGCTTTCGCCGGCGCAGCCATCGGCGCGGCCCGGCCCCGGTGCTGCGCTGGGCCCGGTATCCGGGCCGGTATCGGCGGGGCGGTCCGGACCACACGGCCCCGGCCTTTGTCTTGACAGCCGCAGACCCGCGCGCCAAGCCTGCGCAATGCCTGATCTGCGCCCCGTCGGATACATCATCGGCCTGATGGTCACCACGCTCGGGGGCGTGATGCTGCTGCCGGTTGTGGCCGATCTCGCGGCCGGCAATCCGAACTGGCGGCCCATGCTGACATCCGCGCTGCTGACCGCCATGTGTGGCGCGCTGGTCGCGCTGGCCTGCGCCAATTCGGTCGGGCCCTCTCTCGACATCCGGCAATCCTTCGTGCTCACCACCTGCGTCTGGATCGCGCTGCCGCTGTTCGGTGCATTGCCCTTCATGCTGGGTGCGCCGGGGGTGCGCTTCGTCGATGCCTTTTTCGAGGCCATGTCGGGCATGACGACCACCGGCACCACCGTCTTTACCGGGCTCGACGAGATGCCGCCGGGGGTGCTGTTGTGGCGCGCGCTGCTGCAATGGATCGGCGGGCTCGGCATCATCATCGTCGCGCTGATCTTTCTGCCGGTGATGAAGGTGGGCGGGATGCAGTATTTCCGCTCCGAGGCCTTCGACACGCTGGGCAAGGTGCTGCCGCGGGTGCTCGATATCAGCCGGGCGCTGGTGGAGGTGTATTTCGCGCTGACGGCGGCCTGCGCGATCGTCTATTTCGCCATGGGTATGGAGGCCTTCGACGCGATCTGCCACGCCATGACGACGATCGCGACCGGCGGCTTCGCCACCTCGGACGCCAGTTTCACGATCTATTCCGGCCCGATCGAATATGCCGCGGCCTTTTTCATGGTGGCGGCGGGGCTGCCCTTCGTGCGCTATGTCCAGCTGGCCACCGGCAGCGCGTGGCCGCTGCTGCGCGATGTGCAGGTGCGCGCGTATCTGCGCTGGACGGCCTATGCCGTGGGCGCGGTGGTGATCTGGCGGCTGCTGGTGGAGGATGTGGCCGCCCCCGTGGCGCTGCGCGAGAGCCTGTTCAACGTGATCTCGCTCTTTTCCGGAACGGGCTACGGCAGCGCGGATGTGTCGGAATGGGGCAACTTTCCGCTTTCGGTGGTCTTTGTGGCCGGGCTGATCGGCGCCTGCACCGCCTCGACGGGCTGTTCGGTCAAGGTATTTCGCTATCTGGTGCTGTTCGAGGCCATCAAGGCGCAGGTGCGGCGCATTCACAGCCCGTCGCGGATGGTGCAGGTCCGGCTCGACGGGCGGCTTCTGGATGACGAGGTGATCAGTTCGGTGATCGCGCTCTTCACGCTCTTCATGCTGACGCTGGGGGTGACGGCGGTGGCGCTGTCGCTGACCGGGCTGGACAGCCGCACGGCGCTGACCGCGGCCTGGACCTCGGTGGCCAATATCGGGCCGGTCTATGGCCCCGAGGTTGGCCCGACCGGCGCTGCGGACGGCTTTCCCGATGCTTCCAAATGGACGATGATCGTGGCCATGCTCCTGGGCCGGCTGGAGCTTTTGTCGGTGCTGGTGCTGCTGCTGCCCCGGTTCTGGCGCGGCGCCTGAGCCCGAAGCGAGGGCAGGGCGGCGCGCGGCTCTTCACCGGGCGCAGACACAGGGTGGCAGCGTTACCGCAAGGGCAGCGGGCGGCCGCAGTCAGCCGCCCGCAGCGATCGAGGTCTGCGCCTTGCCCTGGCCATGCCCGAAAGACCTCGAACGCCACGCCCGGCCGCGCCAGAGCGGCTGGCCGGGAGTGAGCGGGACCGTGGCCCCGGCGGGGCCGCGTAGGCCCGATAGCGCCACCCGTTGCCCGGCGCGGCGTCAGTTCCAGCAGGAGACGAGCACGGTCATGTCGGAGGCCTGCAATTCCAGTTCCGGCCCGCTCAGGCTGCCCGTCCGCTCCAGGCTCGCCGGGCGCAGCCCCGCGTCGCGCAGCATCTCGTGGATCTGCTCCGCGCTCGCAGCGAATTGCACATCGTCCGGCAGAACCCGCGTGCCGCCCTCGGCCCGGGGCAAGAGCATCCCCACGACCGACCCGCCGCTGTCGAAGACCGGCCCGCCGGCATCGCCCGGCATCACCGCCACCGACAGCCGGCGCAGGGACTCCTCGCCGTTCAGCCCCGACAGCGCGGTCAACTGGCCATAATTCAGCACCGGCCGGGTAAGCAGATCCTCGAAGGAAAACCCCGCCACCACGATCTCGGAGCGCAGCGCCGGCGCCTCGGTTCGGAAATTGGCGAAGGCCAGCGGTGCCAGCGGCTGGCCCGGGCGCAGCACGGCAATGCCCAGATCGGCGTCGCGCAGGGTGATCGTCGCATCATAGGTTTCGTCGATCGTCACCCGCCCGCATTGATCCAGCAGCGAATCCGTCGTCACGATCGTGCCGGTGGCATCCACATAGAAGCCGGTGCGCGAGGCGGTGGGACGCCGGATCTCCAGCCCCGCCAGCAATTCGAGCCCCGACACCGCGCTGGGCGCCGCGCCCACGCCATCGGGCAGCGCCCCGCCGAAGGCTTCAAAGCTCGATTGCGCGGCGGGGATCACCCGCGCCATGCGCTCGTCCTGATCGGGTGTCCAGACGAGGGTGAAGCCCTTGACCTGCCCGTTGGCATGCTGCGCGAAGGTATGGGAGCGCAGCGTGTCGCTCTGCCCGGTCAGCAGGAAGGAATTGCGCCGCCGCTCGCGCGCGCCCTCCAGGGGCACGATCTCCAGCGTCTGCATGATCTCGTAAAGCCCGAAAAGCGTGGCCAGATTGCCCTGCTGGCTGATCAGAAGCGCCTGCACGCCCGAGCCGTCGCGCGCCCGGAAATGGGCGAAGGGGGCCTCGTAGCGGTCGAATTCGATCAGCCCCATGGGCAGGTCGATGCTGATGCCCGCGGTCTCGTCGCGCCATGTCTGCAGCCCGATCGCGGCCAGTTCGCTCTGGTAGTCCTCCACAAGTTCGGCCCGCTGGGCGGTGGTCAGAACGCCGGTCTCGTCATAGCCGCGCGAGGCCTGCCATTCCGCCATCGCGCGCCGTGTGCCGGGGCCGAAGGCGGCATCGATGGCCATGGCGTAGAACCCTTCCCATTGCAGGGCGGTCTGGATCAGGGCGCGTTCATCGCGGGTCAGCCGGGCCTCGGATTGTCGCGCCTGCTGGGGCGTTTCCTCGCGGGCGCGGCGCTCGGCCTCCAGCCGGGCGGCCTCTTCGGCGGCCCGGCGCTCCTCTTCGGCGCGTGCTTCGGCCTCGGCGGCCAGCCGTTCGGCCTCGGCCCGGGCCTCGGCCTGTGCTACTGCTGCCTGCGCCTCGGCGGCCTGTGCCGGCGCTTGGGCAGGCGCCAGGTCCGCCGCCGGTTCGGGCGGCCAGAACTGCGCACCGTAATTCTCGCCCGCGCTGACGAAGGCATCTCTGGGGATCAGCCCGACATTGAGCAATTGCAGGCGCAGGCTCGCAGCCTCGTCGCGCGCCGAAAACGGCCCCAGCGCGATCACGTGCCAACCGCTGGTGCGCAGCCTGTAGCCCACCACATCGTCGAAATCCGCGACATAGCGCGCGATCATCTCGGTCGCGAGCGCCTCTGTGGAATGGGCCTCCACCTGAAGGTAATATTCACCCGTCTGGGCATCCGCCCGCCCCGATTGCCCGGGCGCCAGAAAAATGGCGGCACCAAGCACCGCAGCAAATCCGAAAATCCAGTTTTTCACGAAGGTTCCGTCCCGTACTTGTCGATTCTCCGCCCGGACCCTAGCAGAGACGGCGGCGGTTGCATCTCAAATATCGGTCAGCGCCGTTGACCCCCCGCGCGCCATTGCCTAGTGAGGCCCGAGCCGTCAGCCGAGGAAAGAGCGCCCCGTGGCCCCCCACGCCCAGACCCCGCCGCACCCCGCAGCCCCGCCGCGCAGTTTTCAGGAAATCATCCTGCGGCTTCAGGCCTATTGGGCCGCGCAGGGCTGCGCCATCCTGCAGCCTTATGACATGGAGGTGGGCGCGGGCACCTTTCACCCGGCCACCACCTTGCGCGCCCTGGGGCCCCGTGCCTGGGCTGCGGCTTATGTCCAGCCCTCGCGCCGGCCGACCGACGGGCGCTATGGCGAAAACCCCAACCGGCTTCAGCATTACCATCAGTACCAGGTCATCCTGAAACCTTCTCCGCCGGAC
>SKUV01000246.1 GCA_007129775.1 Paracoccaceae bacterium
AGCTTGAATTCTATTCGATCAAGGTGCCTGACGGGCCGCTGACCTCCAAGCTGCAGCATATCCAGCCCGGTGACGAAATCATCCTGCGACCCAAACCGGTGGGCACGCTGGTTCTGGATGCGCTCCTGCCCGGCAAGCGGTTGTGGTTCTTCGCGACCGGCACCGGGGTTGCGCCCTTCGCGAGCCTTCTGCGCGACCCCGACACCTACGAGCGCTATGACGAGGTCGTTTTGATGCACACCTGCCGGCAGGCGGCGGAACTGGAATACGGCCGCGAACTGGTCGAAAGCCTGCCCGATGACCCGCTGATCGGCGAATTCGTCGCCGGCAAGCTGCGCTATTACCCCAGCGTCACGCAAGAGGTGCCGGCCGAGCCTGCCTCGGGCACCGCCATCCGGACCGGGCGGATCACCGACAATCTGCAAAGCGGCAAGGTCTTTGCCGATCTGGGCATCCCGCCGATCGCGCCCGGGACCGACCGCGCCATGGTCTGCGGCTCGCTCGACTTCAACACCGACATGAAGGCGGTGCTCGAAGGTTTCGGGCTGCGCGAGGGCGCCAACAGCGAGCCGGCGGAATACGTGGTGGAAAAGGCCTTCGTCGGCTGACGGGCGGCTTGCGCCGGGCGGGGGGATCGGCTCAACTGCGCGGGCCGCTCCAGCCGCAGGAGGCCCCATGTCAGAGACCCGCATGCCCCGCAAATTCCGCAGTAAGGAATGGTTCGACAACCCCGACAACCCGGGGATGACCGCGCTTTACATCGAGCGCTATCTCAATCAGGAATACACCCGCGGCGAGTTGCAGGGCGACCGCCCCGTGATCGGCATCGCCCAGACCGGCAGCGATCTGGCACCCTGCAACAAGATCCATGTCTTCCTGACCGACCGTATCCGCGCCGGCATCCGCGATGCCGGTGGCATCCCCATGGAATTCCCCGTCCACCCCATACAGGAAACCGGCAAGCGGCCCACGGCTGCGCTGGATCGCAACCTCGCCTATCTGAGCCTGGTGGAGGTGCTGCACGGCTATCCCATCGACGGGGTGGTGCTGACCACGGGCTGCGACAAGACCACGCCGGCGATGCTGATGGGGGCGGCGACGGTCGATCTGCCGGCCATCGCGCTCAACGGCGGGCCGATGCTGGATGGTTGGTGGCAGGGCAAGCTGGCCGGGTCCGGCACGATCGTCTGGGAAAGCCGGCGCCTGCTGGCAGAGGGCCAGATCGATTACGACGAGTTCATGGAACGGGTCTGCGCCAGCGCGCCAAGCCTCGGCCATTGCAACACCATGGGCACCGCCAGCACGATGAACGCCATGGCCGAGGCGCTGGGCATGGCCCTGACCGGCGCCTCGGCCATTCCGGCGCCGTTTCGCGAACGCATGGCCATGGCCTACGAGACCGGGCGGCGGATCGTGGCGATGGTGCATGAGGATCTCAAACCCTCCGACATCCTCACCCGCGAAGCCTTCGAGAATGCCATCGTCGTCAATTCGGCCATCGGCGGGTCCACCAACGCGCCGCCGCATCTGCAGGCCATCGCGCGGCACGCGGGCGTCACGCTCGACGTGCGCGACTGGCAGGCGGTGGGCTTTGACGTGCCGCTTCTGGTGAACATGCAGCCGGCGGGCGAATATCTGGGCGAACGCTTTTTCCGAGCGGGCGGCGTGCCGGCGGTGATGGGCGAATTGCGCGCCGCCGGCCGCATCCATGACGGCGCGATGACGGTGGCCGGCCAGACCATGGGCGAAGCGCTGGAGGGCTGGTCCAGCCGCGACCGCGAGGTGATCCGGCCGGTATCGGCCCCCCTGCGCGAGAATGCGGGTTTCGTGGTTCTGGGCGGCAACCTGTTCGACAGCGCGCTGATGAAAACCTCGGTGATTTCCGAGGATTTCCGCCGCCGCTTTCTGTCGCGCCCCGGCGCCGAAGGCGTGTTCGAGGCCCGCGCCGTGGTCTTCGAGGGCCCCGAGGATTACCACCACCGCATCAACGACCCGGCGCTGAAGATCGACGCAGAAACGATCCTCTTCATCCGCGGGGTGGGCTGCGTGGGCTATCCGGGCTCGGCCGAGGTGGTGAACATGCAGCCGCCCGATGCGCTGATCCGCGACGGCATCAACCATCTGCCCACGGTGGGCGACGGGCGGCAATCGGGCACCTCCGAAAGCCCCTCGATCCTGAACGCGTCGCCCGAGGCGGCGGTGGGCGGGGGGCTGGCGTTGCTGCGAACGGGGGACAGGGTGCGGCTCGACCTTAACGCCGGGCGGCTCGATGCGCTGGTGCCCGATGAGGAATGGCAGGAACGCCGCGCGGCGTGGCGCCCGCCCGAGATCACGCACCAGACCCCGTGGCAGGAAATCTATCGCCAGCATGTGGGGCAATTGGCCGAGGGCGGCTGTCTGGAACTGGCCACGGCCTATCATCGCATCCGCCACGACCTGCCGCGCGACAACCATTGATCCGGGGCAGGTGAACCGGGGAGCTCTTAGCGGTGGTGGCAGGCGACGGACTGGCGCGGATCGCGCGGGGTCAGCGCCGGGGTGGTCGTGCGGCACAGATCGGTCGCGAGCGGGCAGCGCGGGGCGAATGCGCAACCGCCCGGCGCCGCGCCCGCCGCGCCGATCTCGTTGGCCTGCGCGCTGAAACGGCGGCGGCGGCGCGGGTCCATCACCGGGGCGGAGCGCAGCAGCAATTCAGTATAGGGATGGCCCGGCGCCTCGAACAGCCGCGCCTTGTCGGCGATTTCGACGATCCGGCCCAGATACATCACGGCGACCCGGTGCGAGACATGCTCCACCACGCCCAGATCGTGCGAGATCATCAGGAAGGACAGGCCGTATTCTTCCTGCAGATCCGACAGAAGGTTGAGGATCTGCGCCTGAACCGAGACATCGAGCGCCGAGACCGGCTCGTCACAGATGATCAGGTCGGGCCGCAGCGCCAGCGCCCTTGCGATGCCGATCCGCTGGCGCTGTCCGCCCGAGAATTCGTGCGGGTAATTGCCGGCCTGATCGGGGCGCAGCCCGACCCTCGCCATCAGATCGGCGACCCGTTCGCGGCGCTCGGCCGGCGTGCCGATGCGGTGAATATCGAGCGGGGCGCGCAGGATATCGGCCACCCGCTGGCGCGGATTGAGCGAGGAAAACGGGTCCTGAAAGACGATCTGCATCCGCCGCCGCCATGCTCGCATCGCCGCCCCGCGCAGCCGCTGCGGCGCCATGCCGTCGATGCGCACAATCCCGCCCGTTGCGGGCGTCAGCCCCATCAGGGCCAGCCCGGTGGTGGATTTTCCGCAGCCCGATTCGCCCACGAGGCCCAGCGTCTCGCCGCGCCCGATGGCAAAGCTCACCCCGTCCACCGCGCGCACCACGCCGCGCGCGCGCTGCAGCACGCCCTTGCGGATCGGGAAATGGACCTGCAGGTCCCGGACTTCCAGAAGCGGGCTATCGGGCATCGTCGACATTCCAGCAGGCGACCAGATGGCCCGCCCCATGGTCGCGCAGGTCGGGGCGTTCGCGGCGGCAGCGCTCGCTTGCCCGGGGGCAGCGCGGGGCAAAGGCGCAGCCCGCCGGCAGATCCCACAGCGCCGGCACGGTGCCGGGAATATCGGCCAGCCGTCCGGCCCCGCCCTTGCCGCGCGGCACCGCCCCCATCAACCCAAGCGTGTAGGGATGCAGCGGCCGGTCGAAAAGGACGGTCACCGCCGCCTCCTCGACCTTGCGGCCGGCATACATCACGATCACCCGGTCCGCGACTTCGGCCACCACCGCCAGATCATGGGTGATGAGCACGACGGCGGCGCCGTTACGCTCTTGCAAGTCGGACAGCAGGCCGAGGATCTGGGCCTGTATCGTCACGTCGAGCGCGGTTGTCGGCTCGTCGGCGATCACCACATCCGGGTCGCAGACCAGCGCCAGCGCGATCATCGCGCGCTGGCGCATCCCGCCGGAAAGCTCATGCGGGAACTGGCGCGCGCGCAAGTCCGGCTGGGGCATGCGCACCGTCGCCAGCGCCGCGACAGCGCGGCTCCATGCCTCGGCGCGACCCACGTCGCGGTGGCGGCGCACGGCCTCGGCGATCTGGGCGCCGATGGACATGACCGGGTTGAGTGCCGTCAGCGGCTCCTGAAAGATCATGGCGATCGTGTCGCCGCGCATGTCCTCCACCCGCCGCTCGGGCAGGGCGAGGAAATCCTGCCCGCCCAGCCGGATCGACCCGGCCGAGACCTGCGCGGCCTCGGGCAGAAGGCGCATCAGCGCCAGCGCCGTCATCGACTTGCCGCAGCCCGATTCCCCCACGATGCAGAGCGTCTCGCGCGGGCGCACGGCCAGCGAGAGCCCGCTGACCACCTCGAAGGCACCGCTTTCGGCGGCGATGCGCACGCTCAGATCGCGGACCTCCAGCGCGGGGGCGTCGGGGGCGGATATGGGGGCTGGGGCGGTCAGCTCGTCGCCCCTTCCAGATTGCCGACCATGAAGCCGTAATCGCCGCTTTCCACCAGATTGCGCGACAGATGCGACAGGATCATCACGCCGCGCGCGAAGGGGGTGGGGATTTCCTCCAGCGTGCTGAAATCATAGGGGCTGGTGACGCGGGCCAGAAGGCTGCCGCCGGTGA
>SKUV01000104.1 GCA_007129775.1 Paracoccaceae bacterium
ATCGCCGGCGGCGCGCCGGACCCGGGCGGCGGCCCGACCTGCCAGCGCGCCACCGCGCCCTCCGCCTCCAGCCGCGCCATCACCGCGCTCAGGTCGGGCGCGTTGGTGCGCAGATATTGCGCGCCATGGTCGAATCGCAGCCCCAGCGCCGGCACGCGGCGCGTGGCCACCCGCCCGCCGATCCCGCGGCCCTTGTCGAACAGCACCACCTGCCGCCCCGCAGCCACCAGCGCCCGGGCGCTGGCGATGCCGGCGATGCCGGCGCCGATAATGCCGATCCGCGTGCTCATGCCGCCCCGCCTCTCGCCGCCCGCGCGGCAGCGTAAGGCGCCACCAGCGGGCGCAAGGCCACCCGCGCCCGCAGCTTCGCCGCCAGCAGGAACATCCCCCCGATCTTGCGATGCAGAAACAGAATCTCGGCCGGCGGCACGTGCCAGAATTCCCGCTCGCCGCCCAGCGCCACCCCCTTGTCGCGCAGCTGGGAGATCAGGTCGGTTGCGCCGAAATCGAAAGGGTCGGACTGGCGCAGCGGCGCGCAGGCCATATCGAACATCTCCAGCAGAAGCGCCTGATGGGGTGGGGCCGTGCGGCTGTCGAAATAGCCGATGGCGATCATCGCGGCACGAATCGCCTCGGAATCGCGCGCCAGCCCCGCGCGCAGTAGCCGGCGGAACCTGTCGGGCCATTGCGCCCCGATCGGCTGCACCGCGCCGAAATCCAGCAGAACGATCCGCCCGCTCGCGGGGTCGAAGCGATAATTTCCGAAATTCGGGTCGGTCTGCATCAGGCGGAACTCGAACAACTCGCGCAAGGTCAGGCGGATCAGCGCCCCGGCGATTCGGTCGCGATCAGACTGGGGCAGGGCGGCGGCGGCGTCGATGGGGCGGCTTTCGATGTAATCCATCGCCAGCACGCGCCGGGTGCAGAGATCGGGATGCAGGGCGGGCAGGCGAAACTCGGGCGCACCGTGCAGATGGTCGCGGCAGGCGATCAGTTGCGCGGCCTCGCGGGTGTAATCGGCCTCTTCGTGCAGCTGACGCCGCGCCTCGGCCAGCAGCGGCGCTATATCAACCTGCGCCGGGATCACCCGTGCCGCCCGCAACAGGGCCGCGAGGTTGTCCAGATCGCTGTCGATGCTTTCGGCCACCCCGGGATATTGCAGCTTTATTGCCAGATCGCGGCCGTCGCGGGTGATCGCGCGATGGACCTGCCCGATCGACGCGCTGGCCAGCGGGCGGACGTCGAAGCGCGCGAATCGCCTGCGCCAGCCGGTGCCCCATTCGGCATCCAGCACCGCGCGCAACTGCCGGGGGGGCATCGGCGGCGCGCCGTCGCGCAGGCTCGCCAGAATCGCCGTCATCTCGGGTGGCAGCACCTCGCCTGCATCGAGCGACAGCATCTGTCCCATCTTCATCGCCGCCCCGCGCAAATGCCCCAGCCGCGCGGCCATGCGCCGGGCATTGGCCGGGGTTAGCACCAGATCGGCCAGCACCGGCCGCCGGCCCCGCGCCAGTTGCGCGGCTCCCCCGGCCAGCACCCCGCCCGCCAGCCCGCCGGCCAGCCCGCCCATGCGCGCCAGCCGCGCGATCCGGCCTGAAGGCACCGCGCGGCCTTTGAAAGCGGTGTTGTCGTCGTTATCCGCGTCGATCATGTCTGCCCTTTTCCGTCGCGCTGTCAGATGGGGCGGCGCCCGGGCTTGTCGAGCCGCTATCGACGCTGCGGACAAAAGCGGCTATCCGACGGATATAGCATCCGTGAAAGGCCCGCACATGAGCTTTGTCGAACCCTCCGCCCGCCTGACCCATGCCGGCGCGATGGCCATGCTGGCCGCCGGCATCGCCCGCGCCGAAGAGATCGGCCAGCCGCAGGTGATCGTCATTGTCGATGCCAGCGGCGAGACGCTGGCCGAAATCAGGATGACCGGCGCCAAGTTCCTCAGCCGGCGCAGCGCGCTGGCCAAGGCCTGCAGCGCCGCGGCCGGCGGGCGGCCCACCACCGACATGCCCGAACAGGTGCGCCTGCCCCTTGGCCTCGCGACGCAGGGCGGTATGACCGGGCTGCCCGGCGGCCTGCCGATCCGGCTGGACGGGCATCTTCTGGGCGGGATCGGCGTCGGCTCCGGCACCGGCGAGCAGGATGTGGATGTGGCCCGCGCCGCGCTGGCCGCCATCGGTGCCGAAGCCTGATGGCGGGCATGGCGCCTGTCGCGCTGATCACCGGCGCGAGCCGGGGCATCGGCAAGGCCGCGGCCGAGGCGTTTCTGGCCGCGGGCTACAACGTCGTGCTCGCCGCGCGGGATGCCGAGCGGCTGACCGCCGTCGCCGCGCCATGGGGCGAGGCGGCGCTGCCGGTGCGATGCGACGTGTCCGATCCCGAGGATGTCGAGGCGCTCTTTGCCCGCATCGGGGCGCGTTTCGGCCGGCTCGATCTGGTGTTCAACAACGCCGGACGGGGCCTGCCCGAGGCCGAGATTGCCGATATTTCATGGCAGGACTGGCGGCAGGTTCTGGGTGTCAATCTGGACGGGGCCTTCCTGATCGCGCGCGGGGCCTTTGCCATGATGCGCGCGCAGGACCCGCGCGGCGGGCGGATCATCAACAACGGCTCGATTTCGGCCCATGCGCCCCGGGTGGGCTCGGCCGCCTATACCGCCTCCAAACACGCGATCACCGGGCTGACGAAATCGATCGCGCTCGACGGCCGCGCCCATGACATCGTCTGCAGCCAGATCGACATCGGCAACGCGGTCTCGGAGATGTCGGCGCGGATGGAACAGGGCGTGTCCCAGCCCGACGGCAGCACGCGGCCCGAGCCGCGGATGGATGTGGCCCATGTGGCCGATGCGCTGGTGCAGATGGCGGCGCTGCCGCTCGATGCCAATATCCAGTTCATGACGATCATGGCGACGAAGATGCCCTTCATCGGGCGCGGCTGAGGGCGGCCACGGCCCCGGGCCGGGGTTTCGCCCCCGGGGGGTGGCATCCGGCGGGGGATCGTGCCAGACCATGCCGGGGGCATCAGGGAAGTGGCGCGAATGATCACACGAAAGCTCGGGGCGCAGGGCCCTTCGGTTGGGGCCATCGGCCTTGGCTGCATGAATTTCGGCGGCCTCTATGGCCCCACGACCGAGGCGGACAGCCTCGCCACCCTCGCCCGGGCCGTCGATCTGGGGGTCGATCATTTTGATACCGCCGATGTCTATGGCGAGGGCCTTTCGGAGACGCTGATCGGCGCCTTTCTGCGCCAGACCGGCGCTCGGGTGGCCATCGCCAGCAAGGCCGGGATCACCCGGCAGAAGGAAAAGCCCTTCGACAATGCGCCCGATTATCTGCGCCGCTGCCTCGAAGGTTCGCTGCGGCGGCTGGGGGTGGAGCATATCGACCTTTACTACATCCACCGGCGTGAGGCCGCCCGCCCGATCGAAGAGGTGATGGACACGCTCGCGCGCTTCGTGGCCGAGGGCAAGATCGGTGCCATCGGCCTGTCCGAAGTCTCGCCCGCGACGCTGGAGCGGGCGCGGGCCGTCCATCCGGTCGCCGCCGTGCAGTCGGAATACTCGCTCTGGACCCGGCTGCCGGAACTTGGGCTGCTGCAGGCTTGTGCCCGGGGGGGCACGGCGCTGGTGGCGTTCTCGCCGCTGGGGCGCGGGATGCTCACCAATGCCCCGCCCGACCCCGGCGGCTTTCACGACGGCGATTTCCGGCGCAACAACCCGCGGTTTCAGGAGCCGAATTACAGCTTCAACCTGCGCTATGTTAAGGCTTTTCAGGAGTATGCGCGCGCGCAGGGCGTGTCGACCAGCGCGCTGGCGCTGGCGTGGCTCATGGATCGCGGGCCCCATGTGATCCCCATCCCAGGCACCCGGCGTGCGGACCATCTGGCCGAATGCGCCGCCGCCGCCGATCTGGTGCTTGACGACGCGCAGCGAGAGGCGGTCGAGGCGATCCTGCCTGTGGGCTTCGCCCATGGCGACCGCTATCCCGCATCACCGGCCGGCGGGCCGGAGAATTTCTGCTGATCGCAGCCCGGCGCGCGGGGCGGATGGCAGCGCCTCGGGGGCTGCGCCCATGGGCACGGCTGAACTGGTCCTGTCCTTGTTCGCAAGCGCGGCAAGTACAGGGTTCCCGGTGCCGCGATTGAAAAGGGCTTGAGCGAAAGCCTTTCGGCAGCCCCCTACGCCCGGCGTAACCGTTGCAGCAGGGCGCGCCCGCCGCCCGGGGCCAGCAGAAGCGACAACAGCAGCCCGATGGCGAAGGCGGCCAGATCAGCCAGCCATTCCTGCCCCGTCCCCAGTGTCAGCCCCACCCCCCGCCGCAGAACCAGCAGCGCCCCGACCAGCCCGAGCGCACGCATTCGTGGCGCCTCGGTCCCCGTCTGCCCCTTCCAGATCAATACGGCAAAGGCGCCCAGCAGACCGAAGACCATGGGATACCCGCCCACCAGCCAGAAGGGCTCGGCAAAGGCCGCGCCGTAGGCCAGCGCGCCCCCGGCCGAGGCGCCCAGCGCCACCGCCAGCAGCGCCGGGCCGGAAAGCACCTGCCCCACCGCGCGCCCCAATGCCGACAGAAGCACCAGCACGAAGACGGTCTGCAGCCAAGAGAAA
>SKUV01000166.1 GCA_007129775.1 Paracoccaceae bacterium
CCGGCGATGCGTGCCGCATCTCCGATCACCCGCACCGACAGCCCATCTGCCGCGCCGCCTTGCGCCACAAGGCAGCCCTGCGTCGGATCCCAGACATACCCGACGCCGGCCAGCATACCGTCATGGGGCCGCGTCACCAGCCCCTCGTGCACCAGCAAGTGCTGCGCGGCAAAGCTTTGCAACCGGCCCGCGCGGTCGGTGACCTTTATCGCCTCCAGCCGGTCCTGCCCCTCGGCGGCGAACCCGGTCGCGCGGATCACCGGCACGCGGGCCAGCCGAAGCTGCGCCATCCATGCCGCGCCCTTGGCCAGATCAGGAGCCGCGCGCAGCGCCGCGCCGATGAAGGGGCGCAGCCGGCCGACGGTGGCACCGGCGGGCCGTGTGTCGATCACTCCGGCGATCCGCCCGCCGGCGCTCAGCAACTGGGCTGCATAGAGCAGCAGAAGCGGGCCGTAACCGGCCAGCCAGACTGGCCCGGTCGGGACCAGCCCCGAGCGCTTGAGCAGGATCTGCGCAGCGCCCACCGTCATCACGCCCGGCAGCGTCCAGTCGTCAAAGACAACTGGCCGCTCCATGGCGCCGGTCGCGATGATCAGGTCACTCGCCCTTAGTATGCGCACGCCGCCGGGACCGCGCAGAAAAAGCCGCCAGCCCGGCTCTAACTGGAAAAGCTGGGTGTCGGGCAGATAGGTGGCGCCACAGGCACGGAACTCGGCAACAGTGCGGACGCCGGCCTCGTGTTCGGAATAGAGCGCCTCGGGTTTGCCGAATCGGCCCGCTTGCTCGATCCCGCGCCAGATCTGGCCGCCGGGGCCGGGTTGTTCGTCAATCACCGTCACCGTCAGCCCTCGCCGCCGCGCGGCGATGGCGCAGGCCATGCCCGCCGGGCCTGCGCCCACCACGGCAAGTGCGACCGGCTCAGCCATCGTGCCCGGCCTTGCAAACATCGGGAAGGGAGGTCTGGCGCTCGATAGACATCCCCTCGCGCACCATGGTCTGGCAGGCGAGCGTGGAGGGCACGCCATCCACCACCGCGGCGCATTCCATGCAGACGCCCATCATGCAGAAGGGCGCGCGCGGCCGGCCCGATACGGGGTTTCGGTGCGCGATATGCGGCGCATGGCGCAGCAGAACCGAGGCCACGCAATCGCCAGCCCGGGCGCTGACCGCGGCGCCGTCGAGATAGACCGTAACATCATCCGCGCCCAGATCGGGCAATCGTTCGAACACGTCCCGCACCTCCGTCTGGCGGCGCGCCTGTCCCGTCGCGCGGCGAACCGCGCCTCGGACTGCCCCGCCCGTATCCTTGGAAGGCTATCGGCGGAAACTCTGCCTGTCCAAGCACAATTCCTGCCTTTGTGGCCGCACCGGGCTTCGTGGCGCGAGTCTTCAGCGTTTATCGGATCGGATACCGCTTCCGAGCGCAGGCGGTGGAAGCGATGATCGCTGTGTCCGGCCTGTGCCACGGCGGCGCGGTGCGTCCTGCGCCAATGCGAGGGCATTGATCCCGCGCCGGGCCGGGGTCAGTGCAAGGTGATCTCGCGGCGTTCGTATTTCGCGGTCTCGAAGCTGCCGTCCTCGAAATAGACCGTGACCATCAGGTAAGCGATGCTGTCAGCGCGATAGACGACATAGGGCAGTTCGCGAATGGCGTTGGGTTGGCTTTCGTCGTGATAGCAACGCTCCATCGGAAAGACGCGCTCCTCGGTGGCGCCGTTCAGCCGGTAGGTCGCGCGCGCAAAGCCGCAACGCCACGCCGCGAGATGGGTGAAGTAGAGCAGATCGTTCCCGCTTTGCGATCCGATCGCGACCCAGTTGTCACGGGTCATTTGCAGGATCAGGCGCACATCGGCCGGCGCGGTCAGGCCTTGCGCCGTCAGCGGGGCGGCCTTCAGCCCTGCGCCAAGGGCCAGCGCTGCGGCGAGGGCGGCGAACACGGAACGCATCGTCAATCTCCTAAGGAACGGCGCGGGGCGGCGGTGCGGGGGCTGGCGCGATCGGGCCTTTTGCCCCCCGGTGTGCCGGTTATACTGGCCCAGCATAGCCGCATCGGGCGGCATCGGGCAGGAAAATTCGCGATGGCGCAGGACAATCCCGGGTCCGCCGCCCCGGGCGGCTTCAACATCCTCGTGATCGGTCAAACCGCGCGTATCCAGTACGAGGCGGTCCTGCTGGCCGCCAGCCTGCGCCAAGCCGCGCCGCAGACGCCCGCGCGGCTGTTCGTTGCAGAGCCGCAGAAGAACGATCTGTGGGACTACGACCCGAGGATGAAGGATGACGGCACGCGCGAGCTGCTTCAGGATCTGGGCGCGACTATCCTGCCTTTCGCCTCGCGCCATTTCGGCCAGTCCTATGCCTTCGGCAACAAGATCGAGGCGCTCTTTGCCCTGCCGGCGGGGGAGCCTTTCGTCTTTTTCGACACCGATACGGTCTTTCTGGACGACCCCGCCCGCGTGCCATTCGACTGGGATCGCCCCTGCGCCTCGCTCCGGTGCGAGAACACATGGCCGGTGCCAGAGCTTTACGGCCCCGGCCCCGAAGAGATCTGGGCCGCGCTTTACGATCATTTCGGGCTGGATTTCCAAAGCGCGCTCGACCCGGCCATGCCCGTGGGTTTCTGGCGTCGCTATCTCTATTTCAACGCCGGCTGGTTCTTCTTCCGCTGCCCGCATGAATTCGGCCGCCGGTTTCTCGATTATGCACTGGAGATCCTGAACAACCGGCCCGAGCCGGTGGCGCTGCAGCCGATGAAGCCGTGGCTCGATCAAATTGCCCTGCCGCTGGTGATCCATTCCTTCGGCGGCGGGCGCCGGACGATCCCGCCGGGGCTGCTGGATGGGGCGGTCTCGTGCCATTACCGCACCATGCCCCTGCTCTATGCCCGCGAGGATGACGCCACGGTCGCCGCGGTCGAGGCCGCCGCCCGGATGCCGGGGGTGGAGCCGATCCTGCGCCGCCACGGGCCCTTTCGCCGCATGATCTTCGGCCCCGAAGGCGCCAAGGTGCGCGGGATGTTCGACCGCGATGACCTGCCCCGTCCGGAACGGCTGATCCGCGAACGGCTGCGCGACGCGGGCCTCTGGCTGCGCTAGGCGGCTCAGGAAGAACATGCAGACTTTTCATGCCCCCGCCGACCGGGCGTGATTGCCGCGCCCGGCGCGCAAGGCTAGGGTCACGCCGGATCAAGAGGGAGGTTTCCATGACCCGCACACTCGGTTTCGACACATTGCAAATCCACGCCGGCAGCCGGCCCGACCCTGCCACCGGCGCACGCCAGACGCCGATCTACCAGACCACCGCCTATGTCTTTCGCGACGCCGATCATGCCGCGAAACTCTTCAACCTGCAGGAGGTGGGCTATATATACTCGCGGTTGACCAACCCCACCGTGGCCGCGCTGCAGGAACGCATGGCCACGCTGGAGGGCGGCGCCGGGGCGGTCTGCTGCGCGTCGGGGCACGGGGCGCAGATCATGGCGCTCTTTCCGCTGATGGGGCCGGGCCGGAATGTCGTGGCCTCCACCCGCCTTTATGGCGGCACGGTTACCCAGTTCTCGCAGACCATCAAGCGCTTCGGCTGGTCTGCCAAATTCGTGGACTTCGACGACACCGACGCGCTCGCGGCTGCCATCGATGACGACACGCGGGCGATCTTCTGCGAATCGATCGCCAACCCGGGCGGCTACGTGACCGATCTGGATGCGGTAGCCAAGGTCGCCGATTCCGCGGGGGTGCCGCTGATCGTCGACAACACCACCGCCACCCCCTATCTCTGCCGCCCGATCGAACATGGCGCCACGCTGGTGGTGCATTCCATGACCAAGTATCTCACCGGCAACGGCACCGTTACCGGGGGTGTCGTCGTCGATTCGGGCAAGTTCGACTGGTCGGCCTCCGACAGGTTCCCGAGCCTCTCTGCGCCCGAGCCCGCCTATCACGGGCTGAAGTTTCACGAAACCTTCGGCGCGCTGGCCTTCACATTCCACGGCATCGCCGTCGGCCTGCGCGATCTGGGCATGACGCTGAACCCGCAGGCCGCCCATTACACGATGCTGGGAATCGAGACGCTCAGCCTTCGCATGCAGCGCCATTGCGAAAACGCGGTGAAGCTCGCCAAATGGCTGGAAAACGATCCGCGCGTGGCTGCGGTCACCTATGCCGGCCTGCCCTCCTCGCCCTGGTACGAGCGCGCGCAGCGCATCTGCCCGAAGGGTGCAAGCTCGCTCTTCACCTTCTCGCTCAAGGCTGGCTACGACGCCTGCGTGAAACTGATCGACTCGGTGGAGATCTTCAGCCATGTGGCCAATCTGGGCGACACGCGCTCGCTGATCATCCATTCGGCCTCCACCACGCACCGTCAACTGACGCCTGAACAGCAGGCCGCCGCCGGAGCGGCGCCCGATGTGGTGCGCCTGTCGATCGGGATCGAGGATGCCGAAGATCTGATCGCCGATCTGGATCAGGCGCTGTCCAAGGCCACGGGCTGATCCGGCGCCGGCAGCGCTGATCCGTGCGCGCCGCCGGCCCGCCTGCGCCCGTGCAAAGGCGCAAAAGGCCCCGACCAGGGGCCTTTTTCCGTATTGAAACCG
>SKUV01000013.1 GCA_007129775.1 Paracoccaceae bacterium
AATCGGAAGCACCTTCTGCCCCGCGGGCGGTATCACGGGCGCGAGTCACCCAACGGAGGCACCATGCTGGCCAACGATACGCTCGACCGCTGGGATCGCGAAGCGTTCCTGCACCCGTCCACCCATCTGGCCCGGCACGCCCGGGGCGAAGCGCCCAATCGCATCGTCGCCACCGGCAGTGGCGTGCATATCGAGGATCGTGACGGCCAGCGCCTGCTCGATGCCTTCGCCGGCCTCTATTGCGTCAATGTGGGCTATGGGCGCACCGAAATCGTCGATGCGATCGCCGCGCAGGCGCGCGAACTTGCCTATTACCACGCCTATGTCGGGCATGGCACCGAAGCCTCGATCACCCTTGCCAACATGGTGATCGAGCGCGCACCCGAGCAGATGCGCAAGGTTTATTTCGGCCTTGGCGGGTCGGATGCGAACGAAACGAACGTCAAGCTTGTCTGGTATGTCAACAACGTGCTCGGCCGGCCCGAGAAGAAGAAGATCATCTCGCGCTGGCGCGGCTATCACGGCTCGGGGCTGATCACCGGCTCGCTCACCGGGCTGGAGCTGTTCCACCGCCAGTTCGACCTGCCGCTCGACCGTATCCTGCACACCGAGGCGCCCTATTTTCACCGCCGCCCCCGCGCCGAGATGACCGAGGCAGAGTTCACCGCCCATTGCGCCGCCGAACTGGAGGCGCTGATCGAACGCGAGGGCGCGGACACAATCGGGGCCTTCATCGCCGAGCCGCTTCTTGGCACGGGGGGCATCGTGCCCCCGCCCGCCGGTTACTGGGAGGCGATCCAGCCGATTCTGCGCCGGCATGACATCCTGCTGATCGCCGACGAGGTCGTCACCGGCTTCGGCCGGCTGGGCAGCATGTTCGGCAGCACCCATTACGGGATCGAGCCCGATATCATCACCATCGCCAAGGGGCTGACCAGCGCCTATGCGCCGCTGTCGGGCTCGATCATCTCGGACCGGGTCTGGCGCGTGCTGGAAGAGGGCACTGACCGCTTCGGCCCCTTCGGCCATGGCTGGACCTATTCGGCCCATCCTATCGGGGCGGCCGCCGGGATCGCCAATCTGAAGCTGATCGACAGCCTCGGTCTGGTGGACAACGCCCGCGACACCGGAGCCTATCTGAATTCCGCGCTGGCCGATGCGCTGGCCGGCGCGCCCCATGTCGCCGATATACGGGGCGAGGGGCTGCTCGCGGCGGTGGAACTGGAGCGTGACCCGGCCCGGCGCCAGCCCTTCGACCCGGCCGAGGGTGTCGCCGCCCGGGTCGTGGCCGCCATGGCCGCGCGCGGCGTGATCGCCCGCGCCATGCCGCAGGGCGATATCATCGGCTTTGCCCCGCCCCTGTGCATCACCCGGGCAGAGGTTGACACGGTTGTCGCCGCAACCCTTGACGCGCTGCGCGAAGTATCGCCTACCCTGTAGACCGATCCGACACCAGAACGGGCGGGCCGCAGGGCGCGCCCGGCGCAAGAGGCCGATGGGCGAGTGACCACCTGGAACCCGAACTTCACCGATGCCGAATACTGGGCGCGCATCGCGCGCACCCGTGCCGAGATGGAGGCCCGCGGCCTCGAGCTGCTGATCGTCTCGGACCCGTCCAACATGGCGTGGCTGTCGGGCTATGACGGCTGGTCCTTCTATGTCCATCAGGCCGTGATCCTGCCGCTGGAGGGAGAGCCCGTCTGGTGGGGGCGCGAGATGGATGCCGCCGGCGCCCTGCGCACCGTCTTCATGACCGAGATCGATTCGGTCGTGGGCTATGACGACAGCTATGTGCAGAACCCGCAGAAACACCCCATGGAGGCGCTGGCCTGGCTGATCACCGACCGCGGCTGGAACGCCAGCTGGATCGGCGTGGAGATGGACAATTACTATTTCTCCGCCGCCGCCCATCAGACGCTGGTGAACCACCTCCACGAGGCGCGGATGGTCGATATCACCGGCCTCGTGAACTGGCAGCGCGCGATCAAATCCGACAGCGAGCTTGAATACATGCGCCGCGCGGCCCGGATCGTGGAGCACATGCATTCGGTCATCTACGAGAAGGCCGAACCGGGGATGCGCAAGAACGATCTGGTGGCCGATATCTATCACGCCGCGATCACCGGCGCCGACGGCCATTGGGGCGATTATCCGGCGATCGTTCCGCTGACGCCCTCGGGGCTGGATGCGACAGCGCCGCATCTGACATGGGACGACCGGACATTGCGCCGGGGCGAGAGCAATTTCTTCGAAATCGCCGGCGCCCATCGCCGCTATCACTGCCCGCAATCGCGGACCCTGTTTTTCGGCCCGCCGCCAGACCTGTACCAACGCGCCGAAGCCGCGGTGCTCGAAGCGATGGAGGCGGGGCTGGAACGTGCCCATCCCGGCAACCGCTGCGAGGATATCGCCAACGCCTTCAATGCCGCGCTGAACAAGGCCGGGTTCGAAAAGGACAGCCGCTGCGGCTATTCCATCGGGCTGAGCTACCCGCCCGACTGGGGTGAGCGCACGATGTCCTTTCGCCGCGGCGACATGACCGAACTGAAACCGGGGATGGTGTTTCACTTCATGCCCGCGCTCTGGCTGGAGGATGGCGGGCTGGAGATCACCGAGCCCGTGCTGATCACCGATCACGGGCCGGAGCCGCTCTGCCACACGCCGCGCTGCATCATGGTCAAGGACTGACGGTTTGGCCATCACCCCGACGATCCCGCTCGACCGGCCCGGCAAGCATCACGGCCACCTGCGCCTGCCCTACAGCCGCGACGACAGCGCATGGGGCAGCGTGATGATCCCGATCACGGTGGTGCAGGGCGGGCCGGGGCCGACGGCGCTATTGACCGGGGGCAATCACGGCGACGAATACGAAGGCCCGATCGCGCTGCACGACATGGCGTGCCGGCTCGACCCCGCGGTGGTCTCTGGCCGGGTGATCCTGTTGCCCAGCATGAACCATCCCGCCTTTCTGGCCGGGCGGCGGACATCGCCGCTGGACGGGGGCAACCTCAACCGGCTGTTCCCCGGCCGGCCGGCCGGCAGCGTGACCGAAAAGATCGCCGATTACGTGGCCCGCGCGCTGGTGCCCATGGCCGATATCGTGCTCGATTACCATTCGGGCGGGCGGACGCTGGATTTCCTGCCCTTCGCCGCCAGCCATGTGCTCGACGATCCGGCGCAGGACGAAGCCTGCGCGGCGGCGGCGGCGGCCTTCGGGGCGCCCTTCACCATGCGCATGCGCGAGATCGACGCGGCCGGCATGTTCGACACCGAGGTGGAGGCGCAGGGCAAGGTTTTCGTGACCACGGAATTGCGCGGCGGCGGCACCGCCAGCGCCGAAAGCGTTGCCATTGCCAAACGCGGCGCGCGCAATATCCTGCACCACGCCGGCATCCTGCCCGGCGCGCCCGAGGTGCCGCCCTCGCTGCGGCTGGAGATGCCGGAAGATTGCTTTGTCTTCGCCCCCTGCGGCGGTTTGCTGGAGCCCGCCGTCGATCTGGGTGCGGCGGTGGAACGCGGCGCGCTTCTGGCGCGGATCTGGCCGATGGACCGCACCGGGGCCGCGCCGGTGGCGTGCCATGCCCCGGGCACGGGGCTTCTGGCGGCGCGCCATTTTCCCGGGCAGGTGCAGATCGGCGATTGCCTCGCGGTGGTCGCCACGGTGGCCGATCGCTGACAGCCGCGGCCTGTCGGATGGCATGACCTCTGCGGGCTGGGCTGGATGCCGGTGGCCAGCACCGGCGAAAGCAGGCATCTATTGACTACACCTCCGCTGGCACGCTCGATGCGCCATCACTCCTGCCTGCTGGCCCTGGGATCAGGAGCGAGGCGTCGCCGTAGGAAAAAAACCGATAGCCCTGCGCGATGGCATGGGCGTAAAGCGCCAGCATCCGGTCCCGCCCCATCAGCGCCGAGACGAGCATCAGCAGGGTCGAGCGTGGCAGGTGGAAATTCGTCATCAGCCCGTCCGTGACGCGAAAACGATAGCCCGGATAGATGAAGATATCCGTCTCGCCCTCCCATGGTGCGAGCCGGCCCTCCGCGCCGGCGGCCGATTCGATCAGTCGCAGGGCCGTGGTGCCGACCGCGATCACGCGCCCGCCCGCCGCACGGGTGGCGTTGATCTCGGCCGCGGCCTGCGCGCTGACCGCGCCCCATTCGGCGTGCATCCGGTGGGTTGTGATGTCATCGACCTTGACCGGAAGGAACGTGCCCGCGCCCACATGCAGGGTCACCTCGGTCATGGCGATCCCGTGTTCGGCAAGCCTGTCCAGCAGCGCCCGGTCGAAATGCAGCGACGCCGTCGGGGCCGCGACAGCGCCGGAGTGGCGGGCGAAGACGGTCTGGTAATCTTCGCGGTCCTGCGCATCGGCGGGGCGGCGCGCGGCGATATAGGGCGGCAGCGGCATCGCGCCGGCCTCGGCGAGGGCTGCGTCGAACTCGGCGCCGCCCTGATCGAAGGCCAGATGCACCCGGTCGGCGCGCCGCTCGGAGACCGTCGCCGAAAGCCCGGCGGGAAATTCCAGCCGGTCGCCGGGGCGCAGCTTGCGCAGGGGCCGCGCCAGCGCGGACCA
>SKUV01000217.1 GCA_007129775.1 Paracoccaceae bacterium
AGGATGCGGGGCGCAGGATCGCGTCCGCGAATTTCTCCGCCAGCATGAGGGTGGGGATATTGGTGTTGGCGCGCGGGATGATCGGCATGACCGAGGCATCGACCACGCGCAGCCCGTCGATGCCATGGACCCGCGCGGATCGGGTGTCGACGACTGCGCCCTTTTGGTCCTGCGGCCCCATCCGGCAGGTTCCGCAGGGATGCCAGCCGCCCACTGTATGATCGCGCACGAGTTGTTCCAGCAGGTGGTCGTCGGCCAGGGCGGCTGACAGGCCGTCGCCTGTGCCGAACACCCGGCGCAGCAGCGCGCGGCGCATCCAGTCGGGCCCGTCGGCGATGCGGGCGGGAATTGCCGTCAGCAGTCGATTGCGCCGCGAGACCTTGCCGACCATTGCCGCAATCGCCCCGTGGCGCGCGGCGAAAGGCTCCGCGCTGGCCCGTTGCAGGGGGCCGGAGGCGAAGAGCGCGGCCATGAACCGCACGAGCCCCATCATGCGTGTCAGATCATGCGGATCGTCCAGCAGGCGAAACCGGATATCGGGCTGCAGCGCGGGATCGGGGCCGCGCAGGGTCACCCTTCCGCGCGCGGCCGGCCGGTTCACCCAGCCGAAGAGCGAGCCGATCCGCTGCCCGAACGGATGCCACGCCGCGCGCGCAACCGCGACAAGAAACATGTCGGCCGCCTTGCCCGGCCCGGAACTGTAGCGCAGGCCGACATGAACATGGCGGCGCATGTCATCGCCCATCCGGTGGCCGGGCTTCAGAAAGGCCGACAGCGCGATGGAAGGATGTTCCTGCAGGTTCTCGCCCACACCGGGCAGATCGGCGCGAAGCCCGACGCCCAGATCGGCCAGATGCGCCGCCGGCCCGATGCCCGAGCGCATCAGCAGCGCAGGCGACATCAGCGCCCCGGCCGACAGGATGACCTCGCGCGCGCGGATCGGGCCTGTATCGGTTTCAACACCCACGGCGCGGGTGCCGGAAAACCGCACGCGTCGCACCACACAGCCCGCGCGCAGCGACAGGTTCGGCCTCGCCCGCACGGCCCGGCCCAGGTATCCCCGCGCGGCCGAAACCCGCGCCGCCCCGTCCGAGGAAATCGCCATCGGAAACCAGCCATCCCCGAAATCGCCGTTCTGATCGGCGATCCGGCGAAACCGGTTTGCCGCAAAGGCATCGCGCGCCGCTTTCGAAAAGCCGGGCCAGCGATCCTCGGGGATGCGGGAAATCCGGATCGGGCCGTCCTGGCCGTGCAGGCGAGGGTCGGGCATCTCGGGGTCGGATTCGAGCTTGCGGAAATAGGGCAGCACATCGGCCCACCCCCAGCCCCGGGCACCGTTGGCGGCCCAGTTGTCGTAATCCTCGGGTGTTCCGCGATTGGCCAGCAACCCGTTGATTGATGATCCGCCCCCCAGCAGCCGCGCCTGTTCATAGCGCCGGGGCCGGTCCTGGGCCGCCGCATGGGTGCCGAACCGGGCGGTCAGACCGTCCCAGTGGTAGGCCGGGTTGAACGCCGCCGCATAGGGATAAGGATCGCGGATGTCGGCGGGCTCATCCTCGGGCGTGATATCGGGCCCGGCTTCGATCAGAAGGACGCGGTTTTGCGGCCGTTCCGACAGGCGGCTGGCCAGAACGCAGCCGGCCGAACCGCCGCCGACGATGATGAAATCCCACGTGCCGGATTGGTCCTGCATCCGTCAGGTCAATGTCTGGCGGCCGGTTTCCGCATGCGCCAGAAACCCCTCGTCCAGCGTCACGCCCAGACCGGGCCCGCGTGGCACCTCGACGCAGCCATCCGGCCCGATCGCCTCCAGCGCGTCGGAATACCCGCAGGCGAAGATCGGCGGCAGCGGGTTGGCCATCTTCGGATGCACAAGCGCCAGTTCGTAGAAGTTCGAATTGCGGATCGCGGCCATGCAATGGCGATGCGCGGGGCCGCTGGAGTGCAGCTCCACATCCATGCCGAAGGCCTCGGCCAGCGCCGCCGTCTTCATGACGCCCGTGATCCCGAGGTCATATTCCGGGTCCGCGCGCAGGAAATCGGTGGCCATGTCGGTGATCCAGGGCGTTTTCGCCTCCAGCCCGCGGACATGTTCGGTCAGCAGCAACGGGGTTCGGACACGCTCTTTCAGCAGGCGATGCACATGGGGGGCGTGGCCGCAATCCGCCAGCGGGTCCTCCAGCCAGTAATAGCCATGATCGTCGCAGGCGTGTCCGATGCGCAGCGCATCGGCATAGGTGGCGATATGGCTGGCGGGATCGGTCATCAGTGCCATCTTGCCGCCCACCGCGCGCGCCACGGCCGCGATCGTGTCGATCTCGGGCTGGGGGTCGCCATCGGCCCAGCAATGCATCTTGAAACCCTTGTAGCCCAGTTCGCGGCAGTGCTGCGCGAAGTCGGCATAGGCTTCGGGTGCGTATAGCCCGCCATTCTCATCGCCCGAAATCGTGCTGGCATAGGCCGGCAGCCGCCAGCGATAGCCGCCCAGAAGGGTGGCGATGGGCAGGCCGGTCTTCTTGCCGAACAGATCCCAAAGGCAGATGTCGATGGCCGAATAGCCCACCCCGGCCAGATGTCTGTGGCGGCGCTTGTAATCCTGATAAAGCTCCTCGCGCGCAAGACTGTCGCGCCCGATCAGCGATTTCAGCAGCGGCAGCGTCTGGTTGGTCACCGCCGGGTGCTTGCCCGAATGCATCGGGCAGTATTCGCCCACCGTGCCATCGGTATCCTGAATGCGCAAAACGAAGCTTTGCAACGCGGTCTGGCTGCCGGGATTGTAGCCGAGCATCCCGTCCCCGTTGGGGCCCAGCCCGGCAACGTCGAATTCGAAATGGATGATGTCGATCCTGTCGATCCGGGCCATGGTCACTCCTGCAAGTCTTTGGTCAGCGCGGCGCATGCGGCCCGTGCGACGGCAATATCCGCGTCGCGATCCCCGCCGCTGGCGCCCACGGCGGCCAGCAGGCCGGCTGCGGATTGCACCGGCAGCCCGCCCGGAAGGATGCCGGCGCCGCCCGCTTCGTGAAACTGCGCGCCGAAGGCTGCGCCCCCGGGCGCGACCAGCGCCTGAAGCTGATCCGTGGCGCGTTCGAAGGTGGCGGCCACGCGCGCCTTGGCCAGCGCCAGATCGGCTGATACAGGGCGGGCATCGTCCATCCGTTTCAGGCAGATCGCGCGGCCGGCGCTGTCGACAATGGCGATGGCCATGCAAAGCCCGCGCTGCGTGGCACACTCAATTGCCGCGGCCATCGCGGCCTCGCAGGTGGCCAGCGAGGGGCGCGGCGGCGGGTTGATCCAGGCGCCGCTCATCTTCGGCACCCGTCGATCAGTTGCACCGACCCGGTCAGATAGGGCGGCGCATCGGTCAGCAGATATCGGGCGTGACGGGCGATTTCCTCGGGGCTGGCATAGCGGCCCAGCGCCGAGCCCGCGGCAATCGCCACCCGCGCGGACGCGGGGTCGGGCATCCCGGCCTCCGAGCGGTCCATGAACTGCCCCAGTATCGGGCCGGGGCACAGCACATTGACCCGCACCCCGGCGCTCGCATATTCCAGCGCCACGGCGCGGGTGAGCTGGATCACCGCCGCCTTGGTGGCAGCATAGCATCCGCGCCGGGCGTTCGCACGGGTTCCGGCCTCGGATGCGGTATTCAGCACCCAGGCATCCCCCGCCTGCGCCAGCAGTGGCAGCATATGCTTCTGCATCAGGAAATTGCCGAAGACATTGACCTCGAATGTGCGGCGGAAGTCATCCAGCGGGTGTTGCGCGATCTCGACCGTGGCCCCGTTCACGCCGGCATTGTTGAAAAGCGCGCTCAGCCCCTGCCCGTCCTGCCGCAAGGACGCGGCCAGCGCGGCCACGGCCGTTTCGTCGGAAACATCCAGCGTGACCGCGCGGTGGCCTGTTCCCGGCAGATCGGCGCAGAGCGCCTCCAGCCGCGCGCCATCGACATCGCACAGCACGACATGGTCGCCTTGCCCGGCCAGTTGGCGCGCGACCGCGCCTCCCAGATCGCCGGCGGCACCGGTGACGACGACACGACGGCCCATCAGCGTTCCTCCTCGTGCGGGGGTATCCTCAGACCGCTCGCGCCGTCGAAAAGATGCGCTTCGGCCCAGTCGAACCCCAGCCTGATCGCATCATCGGGGCTGATCTTCATTTGCTTGTGGGCCTGCGCATAGACCATCGTGCCATCTTCCAGCCGCACGATGACCAGCATGTGCGAGCCTTGCGGCTCGATCACCTCGACACGGCCGGCGAGGCAGCCTTCGGGATCGAAATGCAGCGCTTCGGGCCTGACCCCCAGCACGATCGCGCCGGGAAGGCCCGCTGGCAGCGTCGCCCCCGCCACCACACCGCTGGCTGACGCCAGCGCGCCGTCCTGCACATGCACGGGAATGAAATTCATCGGCGGCGAGCCCATGAAACCGGCAACGAACATGTTGCTGGGCCGGTCATACAGATCGAGCGGGGTGCCGATCTGTTCGATCCGCCCGCCGTTCAGAACCACGATCCTGTCGGCAAGGGTCATCGCCTCGTCCTGATCATGCGTGACATAGATCGA
>SKUV01000083.1 GCA_007129775.1 Paracoccaceae bacterium
CCGCCCCCACCAGCCCTGCACGGTCGATGGCGAAGCGCACCGGCAGGCGCTGGATCGCCACGTCATGCACCACCTGGTCGTAGCCCCGCTGCAGAAAGGTCGAATAGATCGCGCAGAAGGGCTTCATCCCGCCCGCCGCCAAACCCGCACAGAAGGTCACGCCGTGCTGCTCGGCAATCCCCACATCGAAGCACCGCGCCGGAAACCGCTCGGCAAAGAGGTTGAGCCCGGTGCCGTCGGGCATCGCCGCCGTCACCGCCACGATTCGGTCATCGCGCGCGGCCTCGTCGATCAGGGCATTGGCGAAGACCTTGGTGTAGCTGGGCGCATTGGACGGCGCCTTGTGCTGTTTGCCTGTCACCATGTCGAATTTCGCCGTGGCATGGCCCTTGTCGGCCGCGCCCTCGGCCGGGCGATAGCCCTTGCCCTTCTCGGTGATCACATGCAGCAGCACCGGCCCGTGGGCATGGGCGCGCACGCCCCGCAGAACGGGCAGCAACTGGTCCATGTCATGCCCGTCAAGCGGGCCGATATAGGAAAAGCCCAGTTCCTCGAAAAGCGTGCCGCCGAGGGTGAACTGCTTGAACAGGTCCTTGGCGCGCTTGGCGCCTTCCTGCAGCGGGCCGGGCAACATCCGCACCGCATCCTTGAGCCCGTGATAGGCCTTTCCGGCATAGAGCCGCGACAGATAAGCACTCATCGCGCCCACCGGCGGGGCGATGGACATCTCGTTGTCGTTCAGGATGACGATAAGCCGTTTTTTCAGATGACCCGCGTTGTTCATCGCCTCATAGGCCATGCCGGCGCTCAGCGCGCCGTCACCGATCACCGCGATCGTGTCGCCGATGCCGTGTTCGGGCGCACCGCCCAGATCGCGCGCCACCGCAAAACCCAGCGCAGCGGAAATCGAGGTGGAGGAATGGGCCGCCCCGAACGGGTCATAGGGGCTTTCGCTGCGCTTGGTGAAGCCGCTCAGCCCCCCCTTCTGGCGCAGGGTCCGGATGCGGTCACGCCGACCGGTGATGATCTTGTGGGGATAGCACTGGTGGCTGACATCCCAGATGATCCGGTCGTGCGGGGCTTCGAAAACGGCGTGCAGCGCCACGGTCAGTTCCACCACCCCGAGGCCCGCGCCCAGATGCCCGCCGGTCTCGGAAACGGCCGAGATCGTCTCGGCGCGCAATTCGTCGGCCACCTGGCGCAACTGCCGGTCGCTGAGGCCGCGCAAATCGTCCGGCGTCGCGATCGTATCGAGCAGGGGGGTGGCGGGGAGTTCTGTCATGGCGGTGGCTCCTGCCCGGTACGGTCCGGGCCTGTCAAATGTCGCGCGAGATAACGAAGCGCGCGGCCTGCCGCAAGCTGTCTGCGGACGGGCCATAGGGCTCCAGCGCGACCTCTGCCTCGGCCACCAGGGCCTCGGCACGGGCCTGCGCCCCGGCGAGCCCCAAGAGCGAGACAAAGGTCGCCTTGCCCGCCGCATCATCCTTGCGCAGCCGCTTGCCCGCGCGTTCGGCATCTCCTGTCACGTCAAGAATGTCATCCGCGATCTGAAAGGCAAGGCCAAGCGCCGCAGAATAGCGCGCCATCGGCGCCGGGTCCGCGCCCGCGAGCCGTGGCCCGGCCTGCCCCGCCCAGCCGATCAGCGCGCCGGTCTTGCCTTCCTGCAGCGCGGTGATCTGGGGCAACGTCAGCGGCGCCTCGGCGGTTTCGGCGGCGATGTCGAGCGCCTGACCCAGCACCATCCCCGCAGCGCCCGCCGCCTGCGCCAGCGTTCCGATGAGCAGGATCTGGCGCGCTGGGTCTGGCGCGGCGCCGGGCGCTGCAAGGATTTCGAATGCGAGGGTCTGGAGCGCATCACCGGCAAGGATCGCCGTGGCCTCGTCCCATGCCCGGTGGACAGTGGGCCGGCCCCGGCGCAGATCGTCATCGTCCATCGCCGGCAGATCGTCATGCACGAGCGAATAGGCGTGAACCGCCTCGATCGCCGCAGCCGCAGGGATCGCCGCGCCCTCTTCCAGACCGTGCAGGCGAGCACTCTCGATGACAAGAAAGCCCCGTAATCCCTTGCCGCCATGCAGGGCATGGGCCATGGCGTCGCGCACATCGCTGGGCGGCAGGGAGGCCAGGGCGCCGTCCAGATGCCGTGCCACGGCCGCAGCACGCGCGGCCAGCGTTTCGGCAAGGCTCATCCGGCGGCGAAGGGTTTGGTGCCCTCGGGCGCGCCGGATTCACCCATGCGGATTTGCTCGACCTTCTCCTCGGCAGCCTTGAGTCGGGCGTCGCAATGGGCGCGCAATTCGGCGCCGCGTTCGTAAAGTGCTATGGAAGCTTCCAACGGGACGTCGCCCTGTTCGAGCTTGCCGACCACCGCTTCCAGTTCAGCCATCGCCTCCTCGAAACTCATCTCCGCAACCGGCCTGTCGGTCATCCCTCGTGCCCCGCTCTCATCAATTCCCGCACATGCGCCGCGACACTGTCGCCCAACGCGGCCAGATCATAACCCCCTTCCAGAACCGACACCACCCGCCCGCCGCAATGGCGCCGTGCAAGGGCGCAGAGGTCCCGGGTCAAAAGGGCGAAATCCTCCGTCTGCCAGTCGAGTTGCGCCAGCGGGTCGGCGGCATGGGCGTCGAAGCCCGCCGACAGGATCAGCAATTGCGGGGTGAAGGCATCCAGAATCGGCAGCGCCCGGACGGCAAACGCCGCGCGCATCTCGGCCCCGCCCGAGCCCGGGCGCAGCGGCAGGTTGAGGATCTGGCCATGGGCACCCCGTTCGTCGGGATGCCCGCTACCGGGCCAGAGCGGCATCTGGTGCGACGAGACGAAGCGGATGCGCGGCTCGTCCCACAGCAAGGCCTGCGTGCCGTTGCCGTGGTGGACATCGAAATCCACGATGGCGACACGTGAGAGGCCATGGACATCGAGCGCCCGCTTCGCAGCGATGGCAACCGCGCCGAACAGGCAAAAGCCCATGGGCGTCTCGGCCTCGGCATGGTGGCCGGGCGGGCGGACGGCGGCGAAGGCGTTGCGCACCTCACCTGCCAGCACCGCATCTACCGCCCGGCAGGCCGCGCCGACCGCGCGCAACGCCGCCGCCCATGTTCCGGGGCCGGCGTGGGTGTCCGGGTCGAGCTGGACCATGCCCTCGGCGGGCATCAGCGCGCGAAGACGGCCCACATGGGCCGCGGGGTGGCAGCGCAGCAGATCGGCCTCGTCGCAGGGCGGGGCGTCCTCGCGCTGCAAGGGCGCGAATTCCGGCGCGGCGAGGGCCCGAGCGATCGCTTCGAGCCGGGCCGGGTGTTCGGGATGCCCCTGCGGCGGGACATGGCCAAGGCAATCGGGATGGGTCAGCAGCAGCGTTGTCATGGCAGGCAGGCTAGCGCGCGCGCCCGGCGACGGAAAGGCCCGATCGCCCGCCGGCCTGACGCTGCGCCCCTGACCGGCCCGGGCAGCGCCCGCGCCGCCCGCCCTGTCTCTTGTTTTCGTGTCATACTGTTGTCGGCAGCGAGCCCGTTCCCACCCTGGGTACATAGCCCGTTGGGCGGCTTGGGGCGCTGCCGACTGCATGCCCAAGAGCCCGAACAGTTGCTTGGGCAAGGTCCCACTGGGGCCTGAGCCCGTATGACATGGACAGGTGAAGCATGACACAAGAGTACATCGGGGTCGATCTTTCGAAGGACTGGCTGGATGTTTTCGATCTGGCGCAGGGTCATGAGCATCGCGTGAGGAACACGGCGCGCGCGGTGCGTGGCTGGCTGTGCAAGCTGCGCGCGGATGTGTGCGTGGTGATCGAGGGTGAGGCGGGAGACGGGGTTGGTCTTGTGCGGGTCAATCCGGGGCGTGCGCGGTTCTTTGCGCTGTCGTTGGGCCGTGCCAGGACGGACCGGGCGGATGCGCGTGTTCTGGCCGAGATGGGGCGTGCTTGCGGCTGGTGGAGCTGGTGCGGCGACGCACGCAGCTCAAGGACATGGAAACGCAGGAGAAGCTGCATCTTGCGGCAGCGCGCCTGCCTGCGGTGAAGGCCGATATCCGGGCGCATCTGACCCGCCTGGCCCGGCAGATCGCTGCCGTCGAGGCGCTGATCGGAGCCGAGATCGAAAGCGATCCCGAACTCTGCGCCGCGCATCACCTCCTGCGCTCTGCACCCGGCATGGGGCCGGTGACGACAGCGGTTCTGCTGGCGCATCTGGCCGAGTTGGGCCAGCTGACGCGCCGCGAGATCGCGCGGCTGGCGGGCCTCGCCCCCGAGGCGCGCGACAGTGGGCGTTGGTCGGGCCAGCGCCGCATCGGCGGCGGAAGGCGACAGGTGCGCCGCGCGCTCTACCAGGCGGCGCTGGTCATCTACAGCCACAAGCGCGTCGATCGTCCATGGATCGAGGCCCAACTCGCCCGTGGCAAGGCCCCCAAGGCCATCATCTGCGCCGTGGCCAGGCGCCTGCTGTGCCGCCTCAATGCAATGATGAAAACAAACACACCCTACGTGGCACCAGCATGATACAGCAGGAAAAGAAACAAGACAGTTGCCGCCCGCCCCCGTGCCGGGGCCTGCGGCCCC
>SKUV01000414.1 GCA_007129775.1 Paracoccaceae bacterium
GGCCCGCGCGCCAACACGATTTGCTGACACCGCCTGCGGTCGGCCTCGCTGTGGCCCAGTTCGCGGACCAGCAGCCAGTATGGCGCTTCCTCGACCATGCGCCGGGCGAGTGCCCTCGGCGGGGCGGTAACGCCGGTCCCGGTTGGCATGCGCCCGCCCGCGATGGCGGTGGCGCCGAGGGCAAAGACGTCCGCGGCGAGCTTGAGGCGGATGCCCTTATCGCGCCCGTCGCCTTGACCGATCTCCGAGAGGCGCATGACCACATCGTCCAGGCCCAGCCGTTCCGAGCGCAGCCGGATCACATCGCCGGGGCCGAGGTTCGAGCCTTCGCGATTGACCACGATCTCGCCGGAGAGCAGCGGCACCGAGAGGGCGCGCAGGTCGCGCTCGGCCACGCGCAGCGCCAATGATTGCGACCGGATGCCGGGATAATCGAGCGTGGTGGCGATCACCGCGCCCATGGACTGCACGCGGGCGGTGTCGGTGAGCGAGACCGCGGCGGTGTCGTCGGTCCGCGGATCGGTGAAGCGCAGGGTGACGCTGTTGACCAGATCGCCGGGGGCGCGGCGGCCCAGTCGACCCCAGTCGACGACATTGCTCTCGTCGAACAGGGGCAGTGTGGCGACGTCGTAATCGGCGCGGATGAGCCGCATCTCCCAGAGCCCGGTGCGCCGGTCGATGAAGAGCGTGGCATCGATATGATCGAGCACAGTGGCGATGAACGCCTCGATTGTGCTGTCCTGCTGCCAGATCAGCGACAGCCCGAAGCCCTCGGCATGAAGCGCGTCGGCGGCAGTGGTGAAGCTCTCCCCGATCTCGGCTTGCCCGTGGCCCAGCCCCCAGTCGCGGTTGGTCAGGCATTCGCGGATGATATGGGCGGGGTTCATGTCGGGCCCGTTGCCCAATGCGGCGCGCATGGCCTGGCGCAGGGGTTCTGGATCGCCACCCGAGACCACGGGCACGCCGTCCTGGGGCGTGGTGTCGATCTGCACGGCGAGGCTGATATCGCTGCGCTCGATGTTGAAGGCATAGACATCGAGGCCGGGGATCGCGCGGACCGTTTCCACCGCCGGGGCCACGGTGGGTGTGGGATCGGGCGTGTCGCCCACGGCGCCATCGCTGATCAGGAAGAGCAGGCGCGGCACCTCGGGCGGCACGGGGGCGAAGAAGCCGGGCGCGCGCGAGACGGCGGCGGCAAAGCTGGTGCCGCCGCTGGCGGTGATGGTGCCTACATAGGCCCGCGCCGCGTCGAATGCGGCCGCATCCATGCCCCTTGCGGTGAAGTGGCTCAGCACCGTGAAATCCCCCCAGGCGACGATCTCGAGATCGAGGAGCCGGTCGGGGGCGGCCTGGGATTCGAGATCGTCGAGCAGGCCGATGACGGCGGCCTTGGCATTGGCGAGCCGCTGGCCGGTGTTCATGGAGCCTGTGGCATCGAAGGCGATGTAGAGGGCGAGGGGCGCCTCGAGGCCGGGCTCGGGCTGGATGGCGGCGCGGGCGGGATACCATTGCGCTGTCCCTGCCTCACCCGCAAGCACGCGGGTCACGCGCACGGCCCATGGCTTCAGGTAAGGGTTGATCCCCAGATAGACCTGCCGCAGCACGAGGCTGCAGAGGCCGCGATAGGCGGGCACCGCGGCCCCCAGCACGCCGGAAAGATAGTCGTTCGGCCCCTGGTCGGGGGCGCCCATGAGCACATCGATATCGCCGACGATGCAGCCCTCGCGGCTCTCGCCGCCGAAAAGCTCGGGCGCGTCGATGCGGATGCGCCCGCCGCTGGCACCGGCGCCCATGTTGCTGGCGGCAGCACTGGTCTCCAGCACCACGACGGGCTGCGCGGCAAAGGCCGTCCCGGCAGGCGTGACCTCCCAGCTGGTCCAGTCGGTCGCGGCGTCATAGTCCACGCCGCGCAGGGTGGTGACGACCGAGCTGCCATCCTCGAAGCGCAAGCGATAGCTCTGCCCCAGCCGGACGCCGGGCAGCGTGCCGGCGAAGGTCACGACCGCGCTGTCCTCGTCTGGCAGCGCAGGCGTCGCTGACATGGCCGCAACCATCCCGATCTGCGGCTCGACGCCTGCGCCGCTGCCCGCGCTGCCGCTGCTGTCGTCTGCTGCGCCCGATCCTCCGCGGGCCACCGACCATGCGGTGCGGCCATCGACGCGGATCTCGCGGATGGCATCCACCGGCCCGTGGCAGAGCGCCAGATGCAGGCCCAGCGCGTAGCGATAGCCGACAATCTGGCTCTTGCTACCGCCCATTGCGCGCCTCCCGTTCCTCTGCAGCGCGGATCACCGGCTCGACCAGCGCATCGCCGGTGGCGCGCAGGCTGGCGGCGTCGATGCCGTGGGCGAGGAAGTCCTGCCAGCAGAGCCCATGCCTGCGGAACCACGGACGCACGCCCGCCAGGAAGTAGCGCGCGGCGCGGATGTCCTGCACGGTGACGCGCAGGCCGATCGGGCTCATTTTGTCCGTGTCGCGCGCGCTCACTTCTTGCCGCCCTTCTTGCGGATCGGATCGACGCGTAGATCGCCCGCCCAGACGACATTCGGCCCGGTGATCAGCACGGTGCCGAAGACCACCGGGATCGGCCGGCCCTCTTCAGCCGTGGGCAGGCTGAACGCATCCAGCCCCGCCGCCTGCGGCGTCTCCATCTTCGGGCGTGGGTTCAGCGCATAGGAAATCGCCGACAGCGCCAGCCCGAGCACGAGCCGCGCGATGAAGGTCCAGACCATTGGAGAGGTTCCTTGTCAGGATCAGCGGAGGGGCACCGAGGCCGCCGCGGGCCAGGGCGCGCTGCAAATCATCGGGCGAAGGCTCGGGGTTCAGACGATCGATCCGCCGCCCAGCGGGTTGCGGCCCGGTATCTCGGGAAAGCCGCCGAAGTTGGCCAGATTGCCGAACTTGTCCGCGCAGGTGGCCGGGCGCAGGTCGCAGCCGGGGGCAAGATCGACCATCACGGGCAGCGGATCGCCACTCTCGGCATCCAACTCCGGCGCGGCCAGTGCGGCTGCCAGTTCCGGCATCGGGCGCGAGAGCGCTATCATCGCCCCGGCATGGCCGGTGATGAAGCCCAGCTGCAGCCCGAACCGCAGCACCCCGCCGCGATACCAGCCGTCGGCCTCGCCCGCCGCCGCGGGGATCGTCACCACCGCACCGCCCGCTGAGGTCTCCGTCACCGCGCCGCTCTGCCAGTGGAACGCGATATCCAGCCCGCAGCCGCGCCCGCAAACCCTGAACGCGCCGCGCACGCTCGAGGGCTGGCAGGTCTGGGACCTGGCCGGGCGGCTGGGCGGCCAGATCCGCACGGTTCCCGGCGTCGTGCTGGGCTGGGACATGAGCGCGGCCCCGGCCATGGCGGAGGCGTTGGGCGTCAACCCGCGCGCCGCCGCCGAGCTCCTGCCCGTGATCGAGGCGGTGATGGCGCGGCAACTCAATGAACAGATGGATGAGGAGGCTCCGCGGCAGAGCAGGTGATCGTCGACTCAGCCTGCCAGGGTACGCTGAACGATCTTCGGATCCTTGTCGATCAGCGCCAGCAGAACCCGCGCCGGGCCCTCGGGGCTGCGGCGGCGCTGCTCCCAGTTCAGGAGCGTGCCCTTCTTCACCCCGATGCTGCGGGCAAATTCGGTCTGCGACAGCCCGGTACGCGCCCGGATCGCCTGCACATCGGGATCGGGTAACTCGATCTCATGGACCTTACCACCCCCCTCGTCCCTCGCATGGGCAAGCGCCTCCTTCAGACCTTTCTCGATGCTCGTGAATGCGTCGCTCATCTCGCCCTCCTGTAACTGGCCGCCAGCGCAGCCCCCAGCTGTTTCACCATATCCGTCTCGCCCGGTGTCAGGTTCGCCTTCTCGTTCTTCGCAAAGACCGTGATCAGAAAGATCGGCGCGTCCCCCTCAGCGCTGAAGAAGTGGATCACCCGGTAGCCACCGCTCTTGCCGCCACCGTCACGGGCGAACCGGAATTTCCGCACGCCGCCACCGATCGACACCCCGGTCATCGGGTTGCGCGCCACAAAATCGATCAGCGCAAGGCGTTCCTCCTCCGACATGAGGCGGCCCGCACGGCGCTGGAACTCGGGTGTCTAGACAACGGTGACGATGTTCATGCCTTCATATGTGCGTCAATGGCGCATGCGTCAATGGCGCATTGCTGAAAGGGTACTGCAGTGACAGAAAAGCGCGTCAGCGTCCGCCTCTCGGCCACCGGCGGGCGGCAGGTGAAGGCGGAGCTGGAGGGCGTCGGCGAGGCCGGTGCCCGCGGCTTTGGTCGACTGTCGCGCGAGATGGAGGGCGCCAATGCCCGGCTCGCGGCCTTCGCCCGGCGCGCCCGGGTGGCGATGGCGGCAGCCGCAGCAGCGATTGCGGCGGCCGCCACCGCGATGATCCGCTCCGGTCTACAGGTGATCGACGGTCAGGCCAAGCTGGCAGCCTCGCTCGGGACCACGGTCGAGAGCCTTCAGGTGCTGGAGCGCGCGGGCGATCTGGCGGGCGTGTCCATGGGGCAGGTCGAACAGGCCGCGCTGCAGCTGACCC
>SKUV01000076.1 GCA_007129775.1 Paracoccaceae bacterium
AGGACGCGCCGCCCGGCGGGGTGATCTGCCCGGGCCCGTCCGGCTTGCCATCGGCGAAGCCGCCGGAATAGACCAGACCATTGCGGGCAAACCATTGGCCCGCCCCGTGGGCGCGCCCGGCGACAAAGGCGCCCTCGTAACGCTGCCCCTCGGGGTCGCGCAGCGTCACCTGCCCGTGCGGGGCACCATCGGCCCATTGCCCGGTGATCATCGTGCCGTCGCGGTAGCGCAGCGTGCCGCTGCCGTGGAACTGGCCGGCCCGCATCGTGCCCACATAGCGGTGATGCAGCGCCCTGCGGTCATAGCGGGCGGCGCCGGGCACGTGCCAACTCAGCGTGCCCTCGCCCGTCGCCTTGCCGGTCGCCGGGTCGATCCCCGGCCAGTTGCCCGGCGCGGGAGTCCATGTGAAATCGAGCTTCAACTCTGGGTGCGGGTCGAACACGGTGACCATCCGGCGAGTCACGTTGCGACCCTGTGGGTCGTAAAGCACATGCAGCCGCTGCTGCTGGGTTTCGGCCTGCGGCCCGGTGACATGCTGCCCGGTGGCGGGCAATGCGGCGGCAAAGACAAAGGCGGCCGTGACACAGCCGGAAATGCGCCCGCGACTCATCGAATGGCCCTCCGTGATCAGATGCAAAAGGCTAGGCCGTTTTCGATGCTCTCGCCAGTTTCTTTGTTGCGATCCGGCGTGAGTGCTGGCGCTGATCGGCCAAAACCTTATGCTGACAGGCGAGGGGGACGCGATGAAACTGCTGATGTTCGGCAAGACCGGGCAGGTTGCCACAGCCCTGCAAGCCTGCTGCCCGCCGGGCTGGCACCTGATCGCGCTTGATCGCGCGGCCGCCGATCTGGCCGACCCCGAAGCTTGCGCGGCGCTGATCGCCGGCGCGGATGCCGATGTGGTGATCAATGCCGCCGCATACACCGCCGTTGACCGCGCCGAAGAACAAGAGGCCCTGGCCCGACGCATAAATGGCGATGCGCCCGGCGCGATGGCCCGGGCCGCGGCCCGCAAGGGCATCGGCCTTGTGCATCTGTCCACCGACTATGTCTTTGACGGCTCCGGAACCCGGGGCTGGCAGCCGGAGGACCCGGTTGCGCCGCTCAATGCCTATGGGCGCAGCAAGGCGCTGGGGGAAGTGCGGGTCATGGCCGCCGGCGGGCCGGGGACGGTGGTGATCCGGGTCTCTTCGGTCTTTTCGGCGACGGGCGGCAACTTCGTGCGCACGATGCTGCGGCTCGCGGAAACCCGGGACCAGGTGCAGGTGGTGGCCGATCAGGTCAGCGGGCCGACGGCCGCAAAGGATGTCGCGCGGATGATCCTGACGCTGCTGCCGATGCTCTCCTCCGCCGCGAAGCCGCCCTTCATCGCCCATTACGCGGGCCGGCCGGATGTCAGCTGGGCCGGCTTCGCGCGCGAGATATTCCGGCAGGCCGGCCACGATGTGGAGGTGGAGGAAATCCCCTCGGTCGCATGGCCGACGCCGGCGCGGCGGCCCCTGAACGCGCGGCTCGATTGCAGCCTGCTGGCCGCGCGTTTCGGCATTCCCCGGCCGGACTGGCGCGATGGCCTCGCCGAGACGCTTGCGGACCTCGGCATCCAGCCGGGGCGATCCGGCACCGCGGGCTGAGCGGGGCCTGGCCCCGCCGGGGCTCAGGCCTCGCTGCCGTAGTAATCCATATAGCGGCCCTTGTAGTAATAGCCCTGACGGCGCGGCCGCACCTCGTGGCTGAGAAGGCCGACAAAGCGGGCACCGGGCGCCATGGTTTCCTGCAACTGCGTCGCAGCGCTGCGCGCCTCGGTCTGGGTGGTCGAGGCATGGCGCACGACCTGAATCACGAGATCGGCGTATTGCGACAGATAGCGGGCGTCCACGACGGGCAGAACCGGCGGCGAGTCGATCACGATATAGTCGAAACGCTCGCGCGCGGCCTTGAGCAGCGAGGCAAAGGTCTGGCTGCCCAATAGCTGGTCGGTCGGCTCGTTGCTGCGCCCGCCCCCGGTGATCACCGTGAGCGACGTCAGCGGGTCCTGCACCGGCTGGATCGCTTCGGATTCGGATGACGTTTCGCCACGCAGATAGCTGAGAAGCCCCACCTCGCTGCTGACCCCGAGATAGCTGTGCAGGGATGGCCGGCGCATGTCGGCGTCGATCAGAAGCGTGGGATGCCCGGCGAGCGCATAGGTCCTTGCGAGCGCCAGCGCGGTGGTGGACTTGCCCTCGGCCGGAAGCGCGGAGCCTACGAGGATGATGCGCCCGCCCTCTTCCCTCTTCGGTATGTCGCGAAGGGCAAGGTCGATCGCCGATCGCATTCGTCGGAAGGTCTCGGCATAGGGCGAGAGGGGCGCGGTGGCGATCTGGTCGGCAACGACCAGCTGATCCTTGCGCAAGTCCTGCAGCGGGATCGTCGTGGGCACCTCGGCACCGAGAACGTTGCTCAACTGGCTCGCCGATGTGATGCCGCCGATATAATATTCGTTCAGAAAGGCGAGACCGATCCCCAGACCAAGGGCGGCAACCAGCGCCAGCGCGAGGATCTGCCGTCGGTTCGGCGCCGAAGCATTGCGCGGCGGCATCGCTTCGGAAACGATCCGGGCATCGGCGACCTGAAGGTTCACGAGTGCACCGAAATCCTGCACGCGCGCCAGAAGCGTCTGATACTGGTTGCGCGAAACGTTGACACGCTGCTGAAGCCCGAACAGTTCCGACAGCACCGCCGAGGACAGATCGCCCTGAAGCAGGTTGTCACGCAAGGAGTCGCGCGCCTCGCCCTCCATCGCGCTGAGGCGGACAAGTTCGGCCTCCAGCCCGCCCAGCGCCTCTCGGGACTGGCGGGCGATGTCTTCCTCGATATCGGCAAGCGCGCCGCGCAGGTCGATCGCCTCGGCCGACCCTGCGGCAGCCCCTGCAAGGCGGCGTTCCAGCGCCCTGCGCTGGCGTTCCAGTTCCGATACGGCAGCATCGCCGAGGCGCGCGCTGACCGTTTCCCAATCGCCCGCGGCAAGGGCCACCTGAATCTCGTCGATCCGGCCCTGATTCGCACGTTGGCCGGCCTGCGCTTCTTCCAGTTGCTGGCGCAGACGGGCAACGGCGACATTGCCGCTTTCGGCTTCCAGCCGCGCGAGGTTGTTCTCGATGAAATCGTTGAGTGCGTTCTCGGCTGCGGACAGATCCGAACGCGCGGTGTCAAGCTGGCGGCTGAGAATGTCGCGCGAGGCAATCGTCGAGGCCGTCTTGCTGCTCAACTGCCGCTCAATGTAGATCCGGGCGGTGGCATTGGCCAGACGCGCGGCGTTGGTCGGGCTTTCGGAATCGACCGAAATCGCGATCAGAAAGGTAGAGCCGCGGCGGCGGATATCGGTGGCCGTTTGCAGCCTGCGGACGGTGCTCTGCACCAGCGCGTCGCCTTCGGCGGCACGATCCTGCACCGAAAGCCCCAAGGCCCTGCGCAAACCGGCCTGGCTCAGATTCAGCCCGACGGCCGTTCCGATCCGTTCCAGAAGGCCCATACGCGGTCCGAATTCGGGATCGAGAAAGAGCTCCTCCTCCACCACGACCGCGAGCGCCGTGGCCTGCGAACGCAGTATCTCCACCTCGCTCTCAACCCGGGAATTGATCACCGCGGATTGGGTCGAACCCTGATTGGAATTGTCCAGAAGGCTCTGCCCGCCGGTTTCGATCTGCACGAGAGTCGTGGCCCGGTAGATCGGCGTCGCCGTCAGCACATAAGCCAGCGCCGCACCCACGATCAGCACGACGGTCAAAAAGATAAGCCGCCGTTGACGCCGCAAAATCGCTACGACTTCACGCAGATCAATATCAACTTCCTGCACCCAAGCACTCCTTGAAATTCAGAGGCACCCGTTACCCCGGATAGGGCAAAATGCCCATGCATAAAAGGCATGCCCGCACCACAATTCCAACCCACAGCGCCCCGCCCGGGGGCGCCCCGCATGTTCGTCAGGCGTCCGACACGTCCAGCAACAGCGGGGGCGCATCGGTCAATAGCCGCACCGCACTCAGTCGACCGGTGACATAGGCACCGGTATCAACCGCAATCCGGTGTTTCGTAAATACAACCTTCTCCACGATCGTGTGACCATGAACAACCGTCAGATCCGACGCCGGATCATCCGACGGCCCGCCCCACAAAAGCACCTCTTCGCGCTGGGCATCAAGCGGCCCCTCGTGGTCGAGCGCGGCATGGACAAGGGCATGGTGGCCAAAGACGATTCCATAGGGCAGCGCCTCCAGAAATTCGCGATGCGCCGGCGGAATACAGGTGTCGAGCATGAGCCGAAGCTGGCGCTCGGGCAGGTTGAAGCCATCATTGCCGGGCGGGCGCATGCCATAGCTCATCAGCGTCTCGTAGCCACCGAAATCAAGCCAGGATGACGTTCCGCGCGGTTTGTCCAGGAACCGCAGCATCATGTCTTCGTGGTTGCCGCGCAGGCACAGCCGCTCCACCCCGCGAGGGGGCGGCGCCAGCAGGTGGTCGATCATGTCGGCGGTTTCCGGCCCGCGATCGACGATGTCGCCCAGCAGCACCAGACAGGCACGCCGCCCGATGCTGCGGGCATCCGCGACGATGCGCTCCTCCAGCCTTCGATAGAGCGAGGCGCAGCCGTGCACATCGCCGATGGCGTAAACCGCAACCCCGCCGTGGTCGCGCTGTTCCAGCGAAACGGTGTCCGCCAGCGGTGGCTTGCGGAAAAGACTGGTGAATCGTTTGAATACATCCGCCATGGGCCAAGTTCCGGCTGGGTCACCCGCTGTCATCGGGCGACCGGGGGACCACGCTGATCAGAACGGCGCGTTTTGCGCCTGAATGGCGCGACGTACCAAAGCCACGAAATCGCGCTGCGCGTCGTTTGGCATAAGCGCCACCACGTCTTCGATCGCCGGGCGCAGAGCCTCGTTGCGCGCGAAAATCTCTGCCACGATGGTACGCCCCCAGCGTTCCTCCAGCAGCAGCGCGACATCGCGCTGCCAGATCTCGTGGCCGAGCGGCGTCACACCTTCCAGATGCGGCGTTATCAGATTGACGCGGCGAGCCGCCAGCCAACCCTCGCGCGGGCCTGTCACCTGCGACAGGCGCAGACGCTCGACCATCATGTCGGGCTGGTCCAGATGCCGCGCGGATGCCGCGAGGACGAGTTGCGCCGACGAGGTTGTCGGTGCCCCGGCGAGGACCATGCGCGCCGATGCGGCGCAATTGGCCATCAGAGAATCCCGCACCGCGCCCGGCTGGAAGGCGAGCGCAGCGTCGGTTTGCGCCTCGTGACAGGCCAGCATCACTGCACGGATCCCGCGCCAGCTTATCGGCCGGGGGGGCACATCGGCGGCGAGCTTTTCGATCACCCGAAAGGACGTGTCACGCACCGTCATCGCGGTGGCGTATTCGCGCTGAAACCCGAACGCCGCCGCAAGGGCGAGGAAAACTCCGAAAACACCTAGAAATATGCGCATTTTTGATCCCGGGTGGAATGAAGACAGCAGGCCTTGCGGCGCCCCGATCAGCCGGGGCTGACATCAAGTGGGGGCAGATCGGCCTCCGTTTCCACGGCGCTGTCCAGTATGGTGCTGGCCGCGTTGGCGGTGGCCGCTCGCTGCTCGGTGTCCGAGACATTCTCGGCCACCGCGCCAAGAGCCTCCGAAAGCTCGGCCCGCACGGTCTGCGGCACTCCGGGGCTAACCTGCGCGGCAACCACAGCGGCGATCCGGCCCAGTTGCGCATCCAGCGCCGGGCCGGTCAGGCCGGACGCGCGCAGACGGTCGATATTCTGCCGGACGACGAAGGCGCAGGAAAACGCCGCGCCGGAGCAACTGGCAGCAATGAAATCGCGTTCGGTCGCCGTCAGGGCCGCTGCCCCGCCGGCAGGAACAAGGGCCGCCGCAAGGGCAAGTCCGAAAATCCTTGGCAAAAAAGTCATCTTATTACCTCGCGAAAGAATAACGATCTTGGCGTTTGAAATACGCCCCTCCCCCGAGGAATTCAACGCTGCCTGTTCAGCCTGACGGGATCAGGCGTCCAGATTCTCGACGCTCAGCGCATTCGACTGGATGAACTCGCGTCGGGGCTCCACCACGTCGCCCATAAGTTTGGTGAAGATGTCGTCAGCCTCGGCCAGATCCTCGATGCGCACCTGCAACAGTGTCCGTGCCTCGGGATCAAGCGTCGTTTCCCAGAGTTGATCGGGGTTCATCTCGCCCAGCCCCTTGTAGCGTTGCAGGCTGAGCCCCTTTTCGCCCTCTGCAAGGATCGCCCGCAACAGATCCAGCGGGCCATGCACGATCTGGTCGCGGTCCTTGCGCACCAGCCTTGCCGGCAAGGCATACACCTCTTTCAGCCCCGGCGTATGGCCGGCGAGCCGCCGCGCCTCGCCCGAGCGGAGCACCTGCCCGTCGAGCAGGCGCACCTCTTCCACCCCGCGCAGGATACGGCTTAGGCGCAGGCCGTGGTCCTGCGTCGGGCGGCCCTGCCAGCCGCGCTCGTATTCCTCGGCGATCTGGTCCAGCCGGCGGGACAGCAGATCGGCCATGCCCTGCGGGTCGGCATCGATCTGGCCGGGCACCAGCGCCCCGGCGATGGCGGCCTGTTCCAGAATACGGGTCGGGTAATGGGTCGGGAACTGCATCAGGCTGCGCCGGACCGCGCGCGCCTCGCTCACCACGCGCGCCAGATCCTGCCCACCCAGTTCCTCGCCCGTGCCCAGCCGCAGAAGCGCCCCTTCCACGCCTTGCTGGATCAGGTAATCCTCCAGCGCGGTCTGGTCCTTCAGATAGACCTCGGACTTGCCGCGCGTCACCTTGTAGAGCGGAGGCTCGGCAATATAGAGATGCCCGGCCTCGATCAGTTCGGGCATCTGGCGGAAGAAGAAAGTCAGCAGAAGCGTCCGGATATGGGCCCCGTCCACATCCGCGTCGGTCATGATGATGATCTTGTGGTAGCGTAGCTTCGACAGATCGAATTCGTCACGACCGATCCCGGTGCCGAGCGCCGTGATCAGCGTTCCGATCTCCTGACTGGTCAGCATCCGGTCGAAACGCGCACGCTCCACGTTCAGAATCTTGCCCTTGAGCGGCAGCACCGCCTGATTCTGGCGCGAGCGGCCCTGCTTTGCCGAGCCGCCTGCGCTGTCGCCCTCGACGATGAACAATTCCGACTTGGCCGGATCGCGCTCCTGACAATCGGCGAGCTTGCCGGGCAAGCTTGCCACATCCAGCGCGGTCTTCCGGCGGGTCAGGTCGCGCGCCTTGCGCGCGGCCTCGCGCGCCAGCGCGGCCTCGACGATCTTGCCGACGACGACCTTCGCGATCTGCGGGTTTTCCTCGAACCATTCCGACAGCTTTTCGCCGACAAGGTTCTCGACCGCCGGGCGGACCTCGGAACTGACCAGCTTGTCCTTGGTCTGGCTGGAAAATTTCGGGTCCGGCACCTTGACCGACAGCACGCAGGTCAGCCCCTCGCGGGCATCGTCACCGGTAAAGCTGACCTTCTCCTTCTTGGCGATGCCGCTTTCCTGGGCGTATTTCGTGATCGTCCGCGTCAGTGCCCCGCGAAAGCCCGCCATGTGCGTGCCGCCGTCGCGCTGGGGAATGTTGTTGGTGAACGGCAGCACGGTCTCGTGATAGCTGTCGTTCCACCACATGGCGACTTCGATGCCGATGCCGTCACGCTCGCCCGTGATGAAAATCGGCTCGGGCATCACCGGGGTCTTGGAGCGGTCGAGATAGCGGACGAATTCGCGCACGCCGCCTTCATAGAACAACTCGCTGCGCAGCGGTTCGGCGGGGCGCTCGTCTTCCAGCAGGATGCGCACGCCGGAATTCAGGAACGCCAGTTCGCGCAGCCGGTTTTCCAGCGTCCTGAAGCTGTAGTCGAGGTTGGAGAAGGTATCGAGCGAGGCGAGAAAGCGCACTTCGGTCCCGCGCTGGCCGTCGGACTCGCCCGTCACGCGCAGCGGCTCCACCGTGTCGCCCCGCTCGAACCGGGCGTAATGGGCCTTGCCGCCGCGCCAGATGCGCAACTCCAGCCAGTCGGACAGGGCGTTGACGACCGAAACACCAACCCCGTGCAGACCGCCCGAGACCTTGTAGCTGTTCTGGTCGAACTTTCCGCCCGCGTGCAACTGGGTCATGATGACCTCGGCGGCGCTGACCCCTTCCTCGGCATGGATTTCCACCGGGATACCGCGGCCGTTGTCGCTGACCGAAACGCTGCTGTCGGCGTGGATTTTCACGGTTACCGCGGTGGCGTGGCCGGCCAGAGCCTCGTCGATGCCGTTGTCGACGACCTCATACACCATGTGGTGCAGGCCGGAGCCGTCGTCCGTATCACCGATATACATGCCCGGACGCTTGCGAACAGCATCCAGACCCTTGAGAACCTTGATGGAATCCGCGCCGTAATCCTGCGGTTCAGGTGCTGCCTCGGCCATGCCGATCCTTTCATGAAAACCTGCCCGGTTTATAGGCTCTCGTGGGGGTATTGTCACGCCTTTGCCACAAGATTTGGGGTCAGGTGAACGGGATCACGAGGCCCACCAGTATCAGCAGCGCCCCCGCCGTCACATTCGAGCGTCGCAGCGCCACGGGCGAGGCCAGAAGGCGCCGCAGACGCCCGACAAACCACGCGAAAAAGAGATTGCCGATCAGCGGCACCGTGACCGACAGCGCGATGATCGCCGCGACGTCGGCGCCGGTAATCCCGCTCAGGTCGAAGAAACCGGGCAGCACGCCCATATAGAACAGGATCGCCTTGGGGTTGCCGATGATCACGGCAAGCCCCGCTGCGAATCCCGCCCACTGGCCGGGGCGCAGCAAACGACTGTTCGGCGATAATTGCCGGCCCGCGTGGCGTATCAGCCCCGCACCCATGAGGAAGAAGATCGCCCCCGCGACCCAGCGCATCACCTCCAGCAGCCCCTCGACCGTGGCGACCAGCCACGCCAGTCCGAAGATCGCCGCCAGCGGCCAGATCGCATCGCCGATGGCAACGCCCACCGCAAGCGGCCATGCCCCCGCAAAGCCGCCCGTCATGGAGCGCGCGAGCAGCGCAACCCAGACCGGCCCCGGAGTCAGGAACAAGATCACAAGCGCGCCGGCATAGAATGCCAGATCAAAGGCGGAAACGGTCATTTTGACGTCATTCAGGCGGGGCCAGCGACAGGCTGCCATCGGGCGCCAGTGTCCAGAACGGGTTGTAGGCCAGTTCCCAAACATGCCCGTCGGGATCGGCGAAATACCCCGAATAGCCGCCCCAGAACACCGGTTCGGGCCGCTTCAGCGCGCTCGCCCCGGCGGCAAGTGCTGCGGCAAAGGCCGCGTCCACTTCTGCCTCGGTGGCGAAATTCTGCGCCAGCGTAATCGCTCCGGTGCCCAGCTCGGCACCGGGGCGCCCCTGATCGGCGGCAAGGGCGTCCCGCCCGAAAAGGCCCAGCGCCATACCGTGCATCTGAAAGAAGACGACGCCTTCGGCCTCATCCCCCGGATGCCATCCGAGCGCGGTGTAGAAGGCGCGGGCCCGCGCCAGATCATCGACACCAAGAGTGATAAGCGTGACGCGCGGCGGGATCATGGCAATTCCTTTTCTTCAACACGGGATGTGCCGCCGGTTTCCTGCACCTCGAAGGCCTGCGCACGGGGGCCGAGCCCGCCGAAAAGCTCCGCCCCGGTGCCGGTCATCCACGCCTGTGCGCCAAGCGCCAGCAATTCGTCGAAAAGCGCGGCGCGCCGCCCGTCGTCCAGATGCGCGGCGACCTCGTCCAGCAGCAGGATGGGCGCGGCCCCGGTATCCTCGGCCAGCGCCCGGGCATTTGCGAGCACGAGAGAGATCAGAAGCGCCTTCTGCTCGCCGGTGGAGCATTGCGCCGCCGCGATCCCCTTTGCGGCGAAAACCGCACCCAGATCGGCCCGGTGCGGCCCGCTCAATGTCCGCCCCGCGATCATGTCGCGCCGTCGGCCCTCGGCCAGTACGAGCCGCAGGCCCGCCGCATCCTCGGGCGTCTCCTCCGCCATCACCAGCGCCAGATCGGCCGCCGGAAAGGCGGTTTGCGCGCCGGCGCTCGCCCGGGCGATGCGTGCCAGCGCCGCGCGGCGGCTGGCCATGATCCGCGCGCCCGCCTCAGCCATCTGGGCCTCCAGCGCACCGTACCATCCCGCATCCGGCACCTGATCGCGCAGCAGGCGGTTGCGTTCGCGCATGGCCTTTTCCCACGCCAGCACGGCCTCGCCATGCTCCGGCTCGAAGCTCAGCGTCATGCGATCCAGGAACCGCCGCCGCCCCTCCGCCCCTTCAATCCAGAGCCTGTCCATCGCCGGCACCAGCCACAGCATCCGGGCGATGCGGCCCAGCGCGGCCTGCGGCGCGAGCTTGCCGTCGATGCGCAGCGCGCGGGGCTGGCCGGCTTCGGCGATGGCCTCGATGACGCGGCGCTGGCCGCCAGCCAGCAGTTCGGCCGTGATCTTCCAGCCCAGCGCCTCCGGCCGGCGGGCGATGTCATCTGGCGTGGCCCGGCGGAGCCCGCGCCCGGGCGACAGCAGCGATACGGCCTCCAGCACATTGGTCTTGCCGGCGCCGTTCGGGCCGAAAAGGATGACCGGCCGGCCATCCAGCGCAAGCCGCACCAGCCGGTGTGACCGGAAATGCGACAGCGTCAGGGCATGAACAGCCGACACGCGCGGCCCCCGCAGCTTGGCACAGCCGGCGCGGCGGCACCGGCTGGCAGGCGCGTCAGACGCGCATCGGCATCACGACATAGATCGCCGACGTGTCGTTGCCTTCGCGCATCAGCGTCGGATCGCCCGAGGAATTGAACAGGAAAACCGCGTTCTCGCGATCCACCTGACTGGCGATCTCCAGCAGATATTTCGCATTGAATCCGATTTCCAGCCGGTCGTCGCCATAGGCCACTACAAGCTCTTCCTCGGCGGCGCCGGCATCGGGGGCGTTGACCGAAAGCACCAACTTGTCATCCTCCAGCAGCATCTTGACCGCACGCGAACGTTCCGAGGACACGGTCGCGACCCGGTCAACCGCCTTGGCGAAATCGCCGGCATCCACCTCCAGCCGGCGCGAATTGCCGCTGGGGATGACGCGGGTGTAATCGGGGAAGGTGCCGTCGATGACCTTCGATGTCAGCGTGATCTCGGGCGTGGCGAAGCGCAGCTTGGTCTCGCTCACCGACACGGCGATCTGCGCCTCGTCATCCTCCAGCAGCTTGCGCAATTCGCCCACCGTCTTGCGCGGCACGATCACGCCGGGCATCTCGGCCGCGCCATCGGGCAGGGGCGCATCGACGCGGGCCAGACGGTGGCCATCGGTGGCCACGCAGCGCAGCGCCGGGCCATCCTCGCCCTGAGCCACATGCATGTAGACCCCGTTGAGGTAATAGCGCGTCTCTTCGGTCGAGATCGCGAACTTCGCCTTGTCGAACAGCCGCCGCAGCACGCCCGCCGGGGCGGAGAAGTTGGACGAATATTCCGAGGACGCCATCACCGGGAAGTCTTCCTTCGGCAGCGTGGCCAGCGAAAAGCTCGCCCGGCCGGCGCGCACGTTCAGCCGCCCTGTCGCGCCATCCTCGTGCAGTTGCACCAGCGCCCCGTCGGGCAGTTTGCGCGCGATCTCGTGCAGCAGAACAGCCGATACTGTGGTTGCGCCGGCTTGCTCCACCGTCGCGGGTGCGCGGTCCACCACCTCGATATCCAGATCGGTGGCACGGAAGGATACGTTGTCGCCCTCGGCCTCGATCAGCACATTGGCCAGGATGGGAATGGTATTGCGGCGCTCGACCACCGATTGCGCCTGACTGACTGCGCGCAGCAGGGTGCCGCGTTCGAGACTGATCTTCATGCCCTCGTTCCCTCGTTCTGCCGCTTGCGCCGCCGCGTTCGTGTTCGCACAGCCGGTGCGCATGGCGGGATGCCGAGCCTAGCCATTCTGCCGCTGCCCTCAAGCGTTTTCTGGCCTCGGGCGGTGCCCATGTTCAAGCGTTTTCGCGGCCCGGCGCCCCGCCCGCAGGTCAGCGTGCGAGCAGACGACGCAGCAGATCCACATCTTCGGCGAATTGCGGATCGCTCGCGCGCAACTCCTCGACCTTGCGGACGCCGTGAATGATCGTCGTGTGATCGCGCCCGCCGAACCGGCGGCCGATCTCGGGCAGGGAACGCGTGGTCAGTTCCTTGGACAGAAACATCGCGATCTGGCGCGGACGGGCGATGGTGCGCACCCGCTTCGGACCGATCAGGTCAGACAAGCGGATGTTGTAATGCTCGGCCACCTTGCGCTGAATCTCCTCCACCGTGACCCGGCGTTCGGAGGCGCGCAGGATATCGGCGAGGCAATCCTGCGCCAGATCCATGTCGATGGGCCGCCCGACCAGCGAGGCGAAGGCGTAAAGGCGCGTCAGCGCGCCCTCCAGCACCCGCACGTTCGTGCTGATCTTGTGGGCGAGGAATTCAAGCACCCCGCCGGCAACCGGAATGTCGCCATATTGCGACGCGAAGCGGGCGGATTTCTGCTGCAGCACGCCGAGGCGGAGCTCGTAATCGGTCGGGTGCAGATCGACCACCAGCCCGCACTGCAGGCGCGAGCGGATACGCTCTTCCAGATCCTTGATCTCGCCCGGCGCGCGGTCGGCGGAAATGACGATCTGCTTGCCCTGATCCACGAGCGCGTTGAAGGTGTGAAAGAATTCGTCCTGCGTGCTGTCCTTGCCGGCGATGAACTGCACATCATCGACCATCAGCACGTCGACCGAGCGGAAAAGCTCCTTGAACCCCATCATCTGCTTGTCGCGCAGCGCCTGGATGAAGCGATACATGAATTGTTCGGCCGACAGATAGAGCACGCGCAGATCGGGGCGGCATTCGGACAGTTCGATGGCGATGGCATGCATCAGATGGGTCTTGCCGAGCCCGACGCCACCGTAAAGAAACAGCGGGTTGAAGGTGACCGTCCCGCCCTCGGCCACCCGGCGGGCGGCAGCGTGGGCGAGTTCGTTTGGTTTGCCCACCACGAAATTCTCGAAAGTGAAACGGCCGTCCAGCGGCGCGGTGGGCAGATCGCTGTCGCCCTGCGTCGCCCGCCCGTTGACGGCTGCCCCGTTCACCGTCTGACCTTTAGGTTGCGCACCCTTCGCGGAGTCGGTGGCGGTGGCGGTCTGGGCGGGACGGCGGACCGAGAATTCTATGCGTCCGGCCTCCACCCCCTGCTTTTCGAATTCCCGCAGGATACGGTCAGCGAAGTTGCGCGACACCCAATCCCCCAGAAAGCGGGTCGGCACGCCAAAACGCAGCACGTCACCGGACAGCCCGCCATAGCTGAGCGGCTCGATCCACGTGACGAAATTGTTCTGTCCGAGCGTTTGCTGCAGTTCCTTCCGAACGCTGTCCCATTTATCCTGCCGTGTGTCAGCCCGCGTGTTCTTGCCCATCCGTCCGCTTTCCTCTGTCGCTGCTCGGGCCGCTGGCGGCCGTGGCGCGATCGTTGATTGGGCGATCACGACCGACAGGAGGAACAACGGCGGCGATCCCGCAGGGCGGGCACACGCTGATGACAGACACCGCAGCAGACGCGACGCAGCCGCCCGGCCACGCCGCACGGCATGGCCCCGACAGCGCCGACGAACAGCGCGCAGTCTATGAACACGGCCCCGGCACAACCTTTCTTGCGGGCGGAAAGGCCCGCATGACGTATCTTTCGTGCCTGATCCGGGTGTCGGGGAGGGGAACGGCAGCACCCCGGAACTTCCCCGCACCGGAAACGGGATCATGTCCCCCCAGTGCGACGTGAATCGCATGGTCAAGCTAGCAAGCGCGTCCGGCGCGGCGCAACCGAACATCTGCCTTGACTCGCATTATCCGGAGCGAATCCCCGCAAGCGTTGAAATCAGGGCACAGCTTTTCGCAAACTGGTCGCGGATTGTGGCCTGCGGCGTGGCCACAGGGGGGCAACAAGGAACGGGCGCAGGAAGCTCTGCGCCCGTTTAATTTAAATATATCAGCGTCTTGTATCAGCCGGCCGCAGCGCCAAGCGCCTTGACCCGAGCCGACAGGCGCGACATCTTGCGGGCAACGGTGTTCTTGTGCAGCACACCCTTCGTCACCCCGCGCATCATCTCGGGCTGGGCAGCGCGCAGGGCGGTGACGGCAGCATCCTGATCGCCCGAGGCGATGGCTTCCTCGACCTTGCGGATGAAGGTGCGGATGCGCGAGCGGCGCGCCTTGTTGATGGCAAAGCGCCGCTCGTTCTGGCGGGCGCGTTTCTTGGATTGGGGCGTATTGGCCATGGGTCCGGGTCTCTTTCGGGTCGGTTGCGTATCGATTGCGCAGACAGACCCGAGGCACGGCCATACAGCCGATTCGATCTCATGCCTTAAGCGGGCCCACGCGCATGTAGGGGGGCGCTTACACCAGCGCCGCCGAAAAGAAAAGGCCCCGCGGGCGGGGCGCGATGGTGGCTCAGCGGTCGCGGAACTGCGGCTCGCGCTTTTCGGTGAAGGCGGCCATGCCCTCCTTCTGGTCTTCGGTGGCGAAGAGCGCGTGAAAAACGCGCCGTTCGAACAAAAGCCCCTCGCGCAAAGTCGTCTCGTAGCTTCGGTTGACCGATTCCTTCACCGCCATGACCGAGATCTGCGATTTCTCGGCGATCTTGCCGGCGGCTTCCATCGCCACCTCTAGCAGCTTCTTGGCCGGCACAACACGGCTCACGAGCCCCGCGCGTTCGGCCTCTTCGGCATCCATGAAGCGCCCGGTCAGGTTCATGTCCATCGCCTTGGACTTGCCGACGAAGCGCGTGAGCCTCTGGCTGCCGCCGATTCCCGCCATCACGCCGAGGTTGATCTCGGGCTGGCCGAATTTCGCGGTATCGGAGGCGATGATGAAATCACACATCATCGCCAGTTCGCACCCCCCGCCCAGCGCATAGCCCGACACCGCCGCGATGATCGGCTTGCGCACGCGCAGGATCGCCTCGGTCTCGGGGCCGAAGAAATCCTCCGAAAAGACGTCGACGAAGGACTTGTCGGCCATCTCCTTGATATCGGCACCGGCGGCGAAGGCCTTTTCCGAACCGGTCAGCACGATGCAGCGCACCTTGTCGTTGCTGTCGGCGGCGGCAAGGGCGGCGGTCAGTTCGGTCATCAACTGGGCATTCAGCGCGTTCAGCGCCTCGGGCCGGTTCAGCTTGATCAGCGCCACTTCGTCCGAGATTTCGACAACCAGCGTCTCATAGGCCATGCAGGCACCCTCGTTTGATCCGTGGCGCCGAGGTCTAGCAGTCTGGTGCGGTGGTTCAAGTCATCTCTGGCAGCGCGGGCAATAGAAAGACGACCGCCCCGATTGCACGATGCGCCGCACCACACCCGCGCAACCCGGGGTCACGCAAGGCTCTCCCGCACGGCCATAGACGCGGAAAAAGTGTTGGAAATAACCCAGTTCACCGCCGGTCTGGCGATAATCCCGCAGCGACGATCCGCCCGAGGCGATCGCCTCGGACAGCACGTCGCGAATGACCGGCACAAGCGCGCCCGCCCGCGCCGCCGAAATCCGCCCGGCCGCGCG
>SKUV01000362.1 GCA_007129775.1 Paracoccaceae bacterium
CCTTTCTGTTCGCCGGGGCGCGGTCGGTGCTGGTGTCGCACTGGCCGGTGCGGGATGACGCCGCGATGCTGCTGACCACCGCGGCGCTGGACTGGCAGGCCCGCAACCCCGATGCGCCGCGCGCGCGGGCGATGCAGCATGCGATGCTGAGCTTGCTCGACAATGGCAACAAGGCCGATTTCGCCCATCCCTCCGCCTGGGCCCCCTTCATCCTGCTCGGCGACGGTTGAGCGCGGTCGCCCGGTTTCGGCCGGCCGCTTTCGGGCGGTTGCATCGGCAGGGCGCGGCGCAGTATGCCTGTGCGCGCAACCCGAGCCACAAGGAACGCCCGCATGACGTTGAAGGTCTATCTCTCCGGCGAGATTCACACCGATTGGCGCGACCGGATCATCGACGGGGCGCGCGGCCTCGACGTCAGCTTCGACGGCCCGGTCACCGATCACGATGCGAGCGACGATTGCGGCGTGGCCATCCTCGGGGCGGAAGAGACCAGGTTCTGGCACGATCACAAGGGCGCCAAGCTAAACGCGATCCGCACCCGGCGGGGCATCGGTGCGGCCGATGTGGTGGTTGTCCGCTTCGGCGACAAATACCGCCAGTGGAACGCCGCATTCGATGCGGGCATCGCCTCGGCCCTTGGCAAATCGCTGATCGTGCTGCACGGGCCCGAGCATCAGCACGCGCTCAAGGAGATCGACGCCGCAGCCCTTGCCGTTGCCGAACACCCCGAGCAGGTCGTGCAGATCCTGCGCTATGTGCTCAGCGGCGAATTGCCGCGGGGTTAGCGCCGCTCTCGGCGCCATCACCCGCCCGCGTGTTGGTTGCCACGCCCGGCCTGCCTGTGTAAGCGGTTAATATTTCTCGTAAAAACGCGGGTGATGCAACGCATGCAAGGTGGATTTTCATGACAGGACTTATAAGACGCCGGTTCATCGCGATGTTGGGCACGGCATCGTTTTTTCCGGCTGCCGCAGTCGCGCAGCAGCAAGGTTCGGGTGGGGATGCCGTAACCTTTTTCTTCAGATGCTCGGTACCACCGACTACGATCAGGGTGCAGGGCCACGAGATAGTCTTCAGGTTTCTGGGCCGAGTGGAAGAGAGGCCGGAAAACACAGTTTTCGAAGGCGTCGTGCGTATCCCGCTTTCCGGACAGATGGTTGTGCCGGGAGGCACCCGTCGCGATGTCTCCCTTTTCTTGGGATTCGATATGGCCGAGCAAACGTTCGGGGGGAGATTTCGGTTTCCGCGGGGCTGGTCGGGCTTTCGACTGCGCGATATGGTGATCGACTTCCCGTTTCCGATCTCAACCGAAGTGCCCGAACGCAGCAGTATTCCTCTCGTAGAGGAGGAGAGAATAGAGACCAGCGCCGGGACCGAGATTTTCACGCGCGTCGATGACAGTTATCAACTGCGCTCCCGGACCAACTTTGCCGTGCCCTTCGCGTCGGACCTGCGCAGGCCCGAGGCCGGTGTGATCGATCTGTTCACGACCAATACCGCCTTCGACAGGGAGGGCAACGAGATCAGGATACCGGTGGCGATGGAGGCGGTGGCCGAGGCCATTCGCGGCTTCGCCGATCCGATCTTCGCACAAGCGCGCGCGGCCCTCGATTCAGGCGACATCTCGCGGAGAGGTGTCAAAATCGGCGATCACTGCGCCTCGGAGCAATCCGGCGGCAGCAATTGCTTTCTGACGACCGCGACCGTGGGCTGCATCGGGCTGCCCGATGACTGCTTCGAATTGCGGACGCTGCGGAATTTCCGGGACCGCCACCTGTCCACGACGTCCGAGGGCGCCCGCCTGGTGGCGGAATATTACCGCATCGCGCCGCGGATCGTGGATGCCGTGAACGCCCGGCCCGAGGCGGCGGCGATCTGGCGCAGGACCTACCGGCGCTACATTCTGCCCTGCGCCATCCTCGCGCGGATCGGCCTGCGGGCGCGCGCGATCCGGCGGTATCGCCAGATGGTGGCGGAGCTTTCAGGCTACGTCGCCGCCTGACGGGCGCGGCCGGCGGCCGAGGCATCCAGTCCCGGCGCGGCCTCGGCGGCGCCGGTAGGGGCTGATCGGGAGGGCCGGGCCGACCGCGCCGCTTGGGCGTCAGGCGACGATCGTCGCCTCGGTCGCGGCGCGGATGTCGGCCTCGGTCACCTCCGGCGCCGTTTCGACGATGCGCAGGCCGCCCTCGACCACATCCAGCACGCCGAGATTGGTGATTATGCGGTTCACCACGCCCTTGCCGGTCAGCGGCAGGGTGCAGGCCTTCAGCACCTTCGAGACGCCGGCCTTGTTGGTGTGGTCCATCACCACCACCACGCGCTTTACGCCGGCCACCAGATCCATCGCGCCGCCCATCCCCTTGACCAGCTTGCCCGGGATCATCCAGTTGGCCAGATCGCCGTTTTCGGCCACCTCCATCGCGCCGAGGATGGCCATGGCGATCTTGCCGCCGCGGATCATGGCGAAGCTTTGCGCGCTGTCGAAATAGGCGGTGTGGGGCAGGGCGGTCACGGTCTGCTTGCCGGCGTTGATCAGATCGGGATCGACCGCGTCCTCGGTCGGGAAGGGGCCGATGCCAAGCATCCCGTTTTCCGATTGCAGCGTGACCTCCACGCCCTCGGGGATGTAGTTGGCCACCAGCGTCGGGATGCCGATGCCGAGGTTGACATACATCCCGTCTTTCAGTTCCTGCGCCGCGCGCGCGGCCATCTGGTTACGGTCCCAGGGCATGACGCTCTCCTTATGCCGCGCGGGTGGTGCGCTGTTCGATCCGCTTTTCGTGCGTCCCCTGAATCAGGCGGTGCACATAGATGCCCGGCAGGTGGATATGGTCCGGGTCGAGGCTGCCGGCGGGCACGATCTCTTCCACTTCCATCACGCAGACGCGGCCGCAGGTGGCGGCGGGCGGGTTGAAGTTGCGCGCGGTCTTGCGGAAGACGGCGTTGCCGGTCTCGTCGGCCTTCCAGGCCTTGACGATGGACAGGTCGGCCACGATTCCGCGTTCCATCACATAGGTTTCGCCGTCAAAATCCATATGGGGCTTGCCATCGGCGATCACGGTGCCGACGCCGGTGCGCGTGTAAAATCCCGCGATGCCGGCGCCGCCGGCGCGCATCCGTTCGGCCAGCGTGCCCTGGGGGTTGAATTCCAGCTCCAGCTCGCCCGACAGATACTGGCGCATGAATTCGGCATTCTCGCCCACATAGGACGAGATCATCTTTTTCACCTGCCGGGTCTGCAGCAGCAGCCCGAGGCCGAAATCATCCACCCCGGCATTGTTGGAGGCCACGGTCAGCCCCGTCACGCCCGCGTCGCGGATCGCCGCGATCAGCAATTCCGGAATGCCGCACAGCCCGAACCCGCCGGCCGCGATCGTCATGTCGTCGAACAGCAGCCCGTCAAGCGCCTCGGTCGCCGAGCCATAGACCTTTTTCATGCCGTGCCCCCTCGTTATCCGCCCCGACTTGTGGCTGCCGGCCGGCTCGATGTCAATCGCATTGCTGCGGGGCAGCATTCCCGCGTGGCGCCGCCCGACGTTCGCCGTCAAGCATCAATTAACCCTGATTCGCTCACATTTGCGCCAGATTTGCAGCCTTATCTGGACCGGAGCGAAAGCTGTCGGATGAGGGATATGCGACCGAGCAGCGCGATAACGAGTTTTGTTTCTGACGAGTCAGGCGCCGTGACGGTGGATTGGGTGGTGATCACCGCCGCCATTACCGGGCTCGGCGTTGCCGTGGCGGTGACCGTCGCCACCGGCACGGTCCAGCTTGGCGGGTCGATCAGCGGTGCGGTGGCGCAGGCGCCCGTGACCCTCGGCAGCACCTTCCGCAGCGGCCTTTCGCGGCTGGGAGAGCTTGTTTCGATGGATTTCTCGGATGGCGACACCTCCGGCTGGTCCTCCGACAGGCTCGGGTTTACCGAGGCGCTGGGGGCGTTTCTCGGGCCTTTCGGGGGGGCCGACGGGGTGGTGAGCTATGATGTCTCGCTGCCCGCCGGTGCGAACGAGGCGACGATCAGCTTCGATCTTCTGGTGCTCGATTCCTGGGATGCGAATATCGGGGGGCTGTCCAGCGGGCGCGGCGATGGCATGTCGGTGACCATCGATGGCACCGAGATCGCTTTCGAGCTTTTCATGCATGCAGGCCATTCGCAGGCCGGCGATTACACCGGGCCGCGCAGCGGGCAGGTGACGATCGGCGACACGACCTATGCCACCACCATGAACATGGTGAGCGAGGGCAGCTTTCACGGCAATACATGGACCGATCAGGTCTGGCAGGTCGAGATCTCGGCGAGCAACCCGCCCCCCGGGGGATTTCAGCTTGGCCTGCAGGGCACGCTGGATCAGGGCATCCACGACGAATCCTTCGGCATCGGGTCTTTCGGCGTCTCGGCGCAATAGCGCGGCCGCTCGCTGCGACGGGCCGCGCGGCAGATCGCGCGCGCGGCAGATCACGCGCGCGGCAGATCACGCGCGCGGGCCGAAACGGCGCG
>SKUV01000365.1 GCA_007129775.1 Paracoccaceae bacterium
CCGGGCCACGCGATGTCCGCTTCGATCTGACCGAGGTCAGCGTGAACGGTATCGCGATGGAAGATCAGGCCGGCGACGACGGCTTCGATTTCGCCCTCGATCCGGCCTTCTTCAGCCTTGGCGGCACGGTGGCGATCCGCGACGCGCGGGCCGAGCCCGGCGGGCCGGAGGGCACGCGGGTCACCTTCACCGAGGCCGAAAGCGGCATCGTCCACGAGGCGATCACCGATGCCGCGGGCGCCTTCGCCTTCGATCTTCTGGCCGCCGGCACCGCCGGCAATCTGGAGATCGCGCGCGACCACCTGCCCGTCCCGGGCGGGCCGGACAAGGCCCTGGGCATTCAGGACGTGCTGGGACTTTTCCGCATGGTCGTGGGCGTGCCGGGGCTCGAGGTGGACGACAGCGACATCATCGCGGGCGATGTCAACGGCAATGGGGTGGTCAATATCCAGGATGTGCTGGGGCTTTTCCGCCATGTGGTGGAGGTCCAGGGCGCGCCGGTGCCGGAATTCCTGTTCGTCGATGCCGATGCGATCCCGGCGGCGAGCCTCGGGGCGGTGCCGGACCTGCCGGGCAGCTTCGACATCGGGCCGATCACGGGGGATGTCGCCGATCTTTCGTTCCTCGGCATCCTGACGGGCGATCTGCAGGGCCACCTCTGAGCGGCCGAAGGGCGATGGCCCCGGGGCAGGGGCCATCGCCAAATGAGAAATCGGGCCGGTCCTGATCCGGTTCCGGAGCCGCCTGCGGGCGGCTCTGCCCGTTTCGGCAGGCCACCGGCTACGCGCAAACAAGTATCCGGTGCGGATTCGCAAATTGCGATAACCTTTTAATCAGCCCGGAAAAACGCTGGCGCAGCTTGCCCGCGCGTTTCAATGCGGTGCGCTTGTTTCAGCCATAATCCCAGAAAATCACGCGTTGCATTCTGCAATCTCCACCTGCCGTCTTGTCCCGCGCTCCTTGTTTTTCTGCCTACAACTCAGGGATGTGCGCGTCAGAACATACCCCTGCTTTGCCCCAATCGCGTCACAGTCTTTCAAGTTTGAAACACTTTCCCCGAGGAAAAGACAATCGATCCGACTTGAGTCGAATGTTTCCGAAGGGACAAGACCAATGCGCCACGAATCGAACATGACCCTGCCGTTCGCCCGGGCCTGCGCTCCTGCCGGGAAGCGCGCGCGGCTGGGGCTCGCCTCGGCGGCCCTTGCGCTGTGCCTGTCGGGCCCCGCTCTGGCGGAGGGCGATGACGAGATCGCCGTCACGCTGGAAACCTTCAAGCTGGTCGAGACCGTCGACGACGACGGCCAGACCCGGACCGAGCGCGTGGCCCCCGACACCGTGCTGCCGGGCGACCGCATCCTTTACAGCATCGCGCTGGACAACCCCGGCGAGGAGCCGGCGAGCGACCTGTCGCTCGATCTGCCGATTCACGAGGCGCTGGTCGTCGCGCCCGACAGCTTTACTGGCAGCGTCGCCTTCGAGGTGACCTTTGCCGTCCGAATGGCCCCGGAAGACTACCTGACATTTCCGGAGCTTGTCGTGCCGCTTGACGATGGCAGCACGCGCCCCGCCACGCCCGAAGATCTGGGCGCAGTGCGGGTTTCCATCGCCGAGCTTTCGGCACTCGAAACCGCCTTCGTCGAATACGAGGCAAACGTCCGCTGACCCCGGACATCCCCAACCTTCAACGCAGAAACGGAGCAGTGAAAATGCGTTATTCCAACCTGAAACTCACCGGTGCCGCCATGGCACTGCTTATGACAACTGCCACCGGTGCCCTCGCCGACGGCAGCAAGAGCGTCGGCACCATGGCGGGCACGACGATCGAGAACACGGTCAGCGTGACCTTCTCGCGCGGCAGCGCAGAGGTGTCGACCACGGCCTCGGCGACCTTTCATGTGGATCGCAAGATCGACATGATCATGGACACGCCGCACGAGACCGCGGTCGCGCTCGATCTGGGCGAAGGCACCTTCACGCAGACGCTGGATTTCAACTTCACGAACTACAGCAACGCCGAAGTCGATTTCACAATCAGCGTCGATGCCCCGGCGGGCTTCAGCGAAGCGGCCGAGGGTGACGACACCTATCAGGTGTTCGTCGACGGCGCCCTGATCTCGAACGACGGCACGATCACCGTCGCCGCCAACGCCGCGCCGGAGATCGAGGTCCGGGCCCGCTTTGCCCCCGACAGCGACGACGTGACCCGCACCTTCACCGTCACGGCGGCGCCGACCGGTGCCTTTGACGAGGCCACGGGGCGCGACATCACGTTGGCGGGCGCCGACAACATGAACACGCTGCATCTGTTCGTGGCGGCCGACCAGACCGCCAGCGCCAGCGTCGATCTGACCTCGCCGCTGCTGACGGCGTCGAAAAGCGTGGCGGTGATCAGCGATGATGCCGATTTCAATTGTGCCTCGGGCGAGGCCGCGGGCGGTTCGCAAGCGGCCATTCCCGGCGCCTGCATCGAATACACGATCACCGTCAACAACACCGGCGGCGCGGCGATGCGCAACCTTTCGGTGAGCGACACGATGCCGGCGAATGTCACGCTGGTCGGCGCCTATTCGGATGACGAATTCTTCAATGTCAGCACGAACGGCGCCGAAGTGACCGCCGAGGCGACCGGGAGCCTGACCAGCAACACCAGCCGGGTCCTGCGCATCCGCGCGACGATCGACTGATCCCCGGTCATGCGACCGTCCCCGGCGCGCAACCCGCGCCGGGGCCACCCCAAAACAAAAGCCCCTGCAGAAAAGCACCGGGCACGAGGCAAGAAATGCGGTTTTCGATTCCCCAGAGCATGCGTGCCATCGCGGACCGGGCCAAGGCCCGGAGCGCCGCGACGCTGGCCGTTCTGGGGGTGATCGCCGCCACCGGCCTGCCCGCGCTGGCCGAGGTGCCGGTCACGCGCCTCATCACCAATATCGCCACCGTCGAATTCCTCCCCGAAGGCGCCGAAAGCCCCCGGCGGGTGCAGGCAAGGGCCGATCTGACCGTCAGCCTGCGCCCGGTCGATGCCCGGCTGCGGCTGATGCAGCTTTCCTGCGGCAGCTTTTGCGGTGCCGATCTGACGCTTGCGGTGCCCCGGGGCGCCCATGCCCTGCCCGGCACCGCGCCGCAGGATTTCGCGCCGCTGCCCGCCCCGGTGAACCATTCCGACATTCACGGCGCCCTCGGCCCTGTCGATCTGTCGGCGCCCGTCGATCTGGTCGATATCGATCATCTGCCGCTGGGTGTGCCGCTGTTCGTGGTGCTGGAAAGCCGCGACATGAGCCGCGACCGCACCCGCCCAGACACCGCGCTGGTGCACCTGCGCGACGAGGCGACGGGGGATAGCGAAACCCTGCGTCTGGTCGAGACCGGCCCCGACTCCGGCATCTTCGCCGCCGCCATCGAGACCCGGAGCGCGCCCATGCTGCCGGGCGACGGCAAGCTCACGACCCGGCAATATTCGCGGCTGAACGCGACCTTCACCGATCCGAATTATCCCGCCCGGACCCATGGTGCCGAAGCCATCGTCGGCCCGCTGGATCCCGGCGGCGTGACTTATGATGCCACGACCGGCCTGCCGGTGAGCGGCGTCGAACTGACGCTGATCGACGCCACCACGAACCGGCCCGCGAATGTGCTGGGATCGTGCATGAAGGCCGGCTTTCCCTCGCGGGTAGTCTCCGGCGGCAATGTGACCGACGCGGCGGGCCGCGAATACCGTTTCAGACCGGGGGAGTTCCGCTTTCCCATGGTCAAGCCGGGCCGCTACCGGTTCGAGATCGCACCGCCCCCCGGCTATGTGCTCGCCGCGCCGCCGAAGCATATCCGCAGCGAGCTGGCCTTTTCGGCCCATGGCAACAGCGCGTCGATGCTGCTGGCGGAACAGACGTTTCTGGCCGGCACGTTGCAGGCCGGCGTCGGGTCGTTTTCCGACGAATTCATGGTCGCGCCGGGCCAGCCCGTTCAGATCAACGTGCCGCTGCTGGCGGCCTCGGTGACGACCGTCACGCGCGAGGCCAGCCGCGACAGCGCCGAGGCGGGCGATTTCATCGGCTACACCGTCACGCTTGCCTCGACCGCGGCGGGCCTGTTCACCCTGACCGACACGCTGCCCGGGCCGATCCGCCTGGTGCCCGGCTCGCTGACCGTCAACGGGGCGGCGGTGGATCCGGTCATGGCCGCCGATGGGCGCAGCTTCAGCCTGCCGGGGCTGACGGCAGGGCCGGGCAGCAGCGTTACGGTGCGCTATACCGCGCAGGTCACGGCGGCGGCGCCGACCTCGGGCGCGCTGGTGTCGCAAAGCGCGGCCTTCAGCGGCGCGGCGCAGGTGGCCTCGGCCAGCCACAGCCTGCAGTTGGCCGATGCCTTCGATCTGGACCGCGTGGCGATCCTCGGTCAGGTGGTGGCGGGGCCCTGCGGCGCGCCCGAAACCGGGCATGACCTGTCGGGCATCCGCATCCTGATGGAAGACGGGCAATATGCCGTCACCGACGCGCAAGGCCGTTTCACCTTTCGCGACATCGCGCGCAAGACCCGCGTGCTGCAACTGGACGAACTGACCCTGCCGCGCAATGCCCGCCCGGTTCTGTGCAACAACAACACCCGGCGCGCCGGCAGCGCGGTCTCGCAATTCGTGGAGCTGCGCCCCGGGCTGATGGGCCGGGCGGAGTTTCATATCGTCTTCGACGGGGCCGAGGATGCCGCCGAGGCCGCGGCCGAACGGCCCAGCGCATGGCGCGCGGCGCACAGCCACAGCCCCGAGGCGATCTACACCGCCGAATGGCTGAACCGCCAGCCGATCGACGCGGCACCGCGCATCCTCTTTCCCGGCACCGATCTGGCGCCGACCTCGGGCGCGATCGATGTCTTCTATCTGCGCGCGCAGGGCCAGACCGGCGAGGTGATGGTCAATGGCCGCAGCGTGGATGCCGTGCGTCGCGAGCCCGCCATCGGCAACCTGCTGGGCACCCGCTACATCGACCGCTGGCGTGCGGTGCGGCTGGAAGAGGGGCGCAACAACATCACCGTGATCCTGCGTGACGCCGGGGGCGACGAGGTCTTTCGCCAGACCCGCACCCTGCATCTGGCCTCCAGCCCCGCCTTCATGGAGGTGCTGGAAGAAACCTCGGTTCTGGAAAGCGACGGCCGCACAAACCCGGTGGTGGAGATGCGCGTGACCGACCGCAACGGCATCCCGCTGCGCGCCGGTGCCAAAGTGTCGGTGCGTGTGAACGAGCCTTTCGGCTTTCTGCCCCGAGACATCCGCCCGGGCGCGCCGGCCCATGAACGCCAGCCCGGTGCCGTGACCCAGGCCGAGGTGGGCGAGGGCGGCGTGATCCGGCTGGAACTGGCGCCGGTGATGGAAACCGCCACGGCGCGGTTCGAGATTTCGGTCGGCCGCCGGGTGATCACCCAGCGCGTGCGCATCTCGGCGGCAGAGCGCCCGTGGGTGCTGGTAGGGCTGGCCGAGGGCACGCTCGATGCCAGCCGCGTGCGCCGCTCCGGCCTGCCCGGCGGCGATATCCGCGACCCGGCCACGGGGCGCGTGGCCTTCTTCGCCGAAGGCGTGATCCGCGGCGAATGGCTGCTGACGCTACGTTATGACAGCGACGCGCGGCTGGGCGACGGCTTTCACGGGATCGACCCCGACAAGGATTACCTCGTCTATGGCGATGCCAGCCGGCAGGGCAACGCCGCGCAAAGCCGCTATCCGCTCTATGTCCGGCTGCGCAAGGAAGGCGCGGAATACCTGTTCGGGGACTTCCGCACCGACATCAACACGGGCCTCGTGAACGTCAACCGCCGCATGTCGGGCGGCCGCGCCCTGCTGGAGGGCGAGGATTACCGCGTCATGGCCTTCGCCGCGCGCAGCGATGCCAGCAGTCTGGAAGACCGCATCGCGCTGGACGGCACGACCGGCCCCTTCCCGCTGGCGATGGGCAACCTCGTGCAGCATTCCGAGGTGGTGCGGCTGGTGACGACATCGCGGCTCGATGCTTCCGAGATCGTGGAGAGCCGCATCCTCGTTCCGGGGATGGATTACACGATCGACCGCGCGCGTGGCGAACTTGTGCTGCGCAGCCCGATCCCGGCCTTCACGCCGGCTTTCGACCGCAACAGCATCGTGGTCACCTATCAGGTGGCCGGGGCGGCGCAATCGGGCCGGGTTCTGGGCCTGCGGGCCGAACGCGACCTCGACGACAGGCTGAGCGTCGGCGCCACGCTGCTGGACGGCACGCGGCTCGAAGGCACCGGGACCGGCGCGCGGCTGATGGGCGCCGATGTGACATGGCGGCCAATGGAAGATCTGGTCCTGTCGGCCGAGGTGGTGCAGATGGACAAGTCCACCGCCACGGGCGATCACCGCGGCCGCGCGGCGGAAATTCGGGCCGAATACGAAGACGGGCTGAACCATGTCTCGGCCTATGCCCGGCGCCAGCGCGGCAACATCGGCTTCACCGCCGCTACCGACGATGTGGACAGCGATATCATCGGCCTCGATTTCAGCGTCGGGCTGTTCGATAGCGCGGCGGTGGACGAGGACGGCGTGCTGACGGGCCTCTTCCTCGAAGGACGCGCCGTGCGCGAACGCGATCGCATCGCCGACACCCTGCGCCACGACGCCAGCGCCATGGTCGTGAACCGGCGCGAGGACGGGGTGGAGCACGGGTTGGGGCTGCGCCATGTGAAACGCGATGCGCCGGCCGGCCGGTCGGAGGCATGGAAACTCCTGTCACGCGCAGCATGGGTTTCCGAAGACCGCCGGCTGAGCCTGTCGCTGGGCACGGAATACACAATCGCCGAAACCGGCGCCCCCCTTGGCGGCGACGAGATCGTGCTGGCAGCTGGCTATGAATTCTCAGACACGTTCCGCATGTTCGGCAGCATCGCCGCGCATCCGGCGCGCAAATCGGGCAGCGTGGCCACCTTCGGCATCACCGCGCAGCCCTTCGAGAACGGCTCGATCACCGCCGGGCTGACCCGCGCTGCGCGGGGCGCTGACGCCGGCTTCGTGTTGTTTCTGGGCATGGATCAGGATTTCGCCATCACCGAAAACACGCGCTTCAGCCTCGGAATGGACGCGCAGCGCAACCTCGGGGCGGGTAACCTGCCGCTCGGCATGGGTTTCGGAACCCCGGTGCGGGCGGAGACCTTCGTCACCCTGCGCGCGGGGCTGGAACGTCAGACCGACACATGGGGCGCGGGCATCCAGACCGAGGCGCGATTTGGCGAGGGCGACCGGCGCGCCAACCTGCGCCTGAGCGCAGACACGACGCTGGGGCAGGACTGGACGCTGTCGGCGGCAGCCTTCGTGGGCGAGACCCGGCCGGCGGCGGGCGCGCGCCGGCGCGAGGCCGACCTGCGCCTGAGCGCGGCCCATCGCACCGGCGCCGAGGATCCGATCATCCTGCTGCAGGCAGAGCTTTCCGCCCGCGAGGATGGCGCCGACCGGCAGATGAAGGCCTATGGCGCGGTCTACCATTCGCGGTATCTGTCGGCGCAGCAGACGCTCAACACCCGCTATGGCGTGAAATACACCCAGAGCCGCGATGCCGCCGGCCGCCACACCGATCTGATGCATTTCGTCGGCGCCGAATACCGCCATGACGTGACCGAAAAGCTTGATCTGGGCGTGCATGGCGCGCTGATGCATTCGGCCCGGGCGGGCACTGCGCATTCCTTCGGCCTGTCGGTCGGGATGACGCCTTTCGAGAACGGCTGGGTCAGCGTCGGCTACAACCTGTCCGGTTTCCGCGATGCCGATTTCTCGGCCCAGGGCCATACCGACCGCGGCGCCTTCCTGCAGTTCCGGCTGAAGTTCGACCAGCATTCGATGCGCGATCTTCTGGCCCGCCAGAACGGGGTGCGCTGATGGCCATGCCCCGCAGAAACCGCCGCCCCGCCACGATTTCGCCCGCCCGCGCCGGCATGTCTGGCCTGATGTCGCAGTCGGACAGGACAAGGAGTGCGGACCGGATGGGTGTATTGGCGGCAATCGGACGGCTGGTGCTGGGCGTGATGCTCGCGCTCTGGCTGGCCGTGATGGCCGCGCCGCTGCACGCCACGGTCCTGGACGAGGCCGCCCTGCCCGGCGGTTTTTCAGGTGATTTCGCGACGCCGACCCCGGTACCCACGGGCACCATCGGCGTCGTCGGCACGGGCGAGGCGAACGATCACGACTTTCTCGTCTTCACCGCGCTCGAACCCGGGGCACAGACGCTGAGGATCACGCTGAGCCGCAATTCAGGCGCCGGGCCGGGCCAGAATTCGGGCGGCGAGGTCTTTTTCAAGACCTCACCCTTTCTGCACGGCTGGGACGGCTCGAGCGCGGGCCGGTTCCGGCTCTACCAGGGCCACAACTCACACACACTGTCGATCACGCTCGATGCAGGCTTTGCGGGCGGCGAGTTGCATGTGGGGCTTTATTTCACCCACGGGCATCCGATCACCTACAGGATCGAGGCACCGGGCAACACCGCCCCGCCGCCATCGCCGCCGCCGATACCGCCCGGGGATACGATGCAGCCGGGCGATGCCCCGGGCGGCGCCTATTCCAACAACTGGCGAAACCCGACCCCGGTCGGCCCGGGCTATGCAGGCGTCGAGGGTACGGGGGGCTGGCCGAATTCCCTCTACTTCGTCTTCACCGACCTGCCCGACGGCATCCAGACGCTGGAGTTCGAGTTCAGCTATCCCGAGGGCGTCGCACCCATATACTGGGCCGGCGGGACCGTCATCGCGCGCGAGGCGCCCTTTCGCTGGGCATGGGATGGAACCCGTGTCGGTGATTTCCAGATCAACCCGATCCAGCGGACGATGACGCTGAGCATGACGACCGGCGCCGGCTTTCAGGGCACGCTCTATGTGGGGCTTTTGTTCACCTACGGCTCTCAGGTGGGTTTCCGCATCAACGTGCCCAGCAACGTCCCCGACCCCGGCGGCCTTCCCGAGGTGGAGGCCGCAAAGACCGTGCGCGTGATCGACCAGTTCGGGGGCGCCTGCGCCACCATCGGCGTCGGGCCGGCAGCGGGGGCACAGGCCGCGATCCCGGGCGCCTGCATCGAATACGTGATCGAGGCGCGCAATGGCGGCACAGGGCCGGCGACCGAGCTTGCCATCGAGGACCGCATGGGCCGCCACCTGATTTTCGTGGCCGCCGAGGTTCTCGGCTTCGACGGCCCCGCGAGCACGCCCGACATCAGCCTGCCGGCACGAAACACTGATTGCGCCACAGGGGGGTGCCTTGTGCAGCTGCGCAACGGCCATCTGGGGGCGGGCGAGCGTGGGCGGATCGTGATCCGCGGTCTTCTGAAATGAACGCATCCGTGCGCGATTTTCATTAGGGCCGGCGCGCAGGCTCGGCTAACCTGTCGTCCTGTCAGCAAAGCTTGCAGCGAACGAGGGTCGGCGATGGGGGCGATGGCGCGCAGCCTTCGGGTGGTCGGATGTCTAACGGCGCTGGTGCTGGCGCTGGGCCTGGGGCTGGGTCTTGGCCCCCATCCCGCGGCGGCGCAGGACGAGGTGGATTTCCGGCTGGAGTTGGATACCGGCGGGCATCGCGGCGCGGTGCGCGGGCTTGCCTTCAGCGCCGATGGCCAATGGCTCTTCAGCGCCTCGGACGACAAGACGGTGCGGATCTGGGACTGGCGCGCGGGTCGGCCGGCCGGCACGCTGCGCGGCTTTCAGGGCGAGGCCGAAGACGGGATGATCTTTGCCCTCGCGCCTTCCGCCGACGGGGAGCATGTGGCCACGGCGGGCTTTCTGGCGCCCTTCGCCGCTGGCGAGGGCTATGGCACGATCCGCCTGCACGCACGCCGCAACGGGCAGATCACCGGCCTGTTGGAGGGGCGGCGCCTGCCGGTCTATGGCCTTGCCTATGCGCCCGAAACCGATGTGCTGGTGGCAGTGGGCCACGGCCCCGAGGTGCATCGCTGGGTCGCGCCCTTTTCCGACGCCCCGCAGCCCCTGCCCGTGATCGGGGCGAATGCGGCGCGGATGGATGCGGTGGCCTTTGCCCTCGACGGCGCGCGGCTGGTGGCGGTGACCGCGGATTTCGGCCTGCGGCTCTGGGATGCCGCGTCCGGTGATCCGGTGGAGCCTGCGGACGCCGCGACGCTGAACGACGCGAATCTGCGCAGCCTTGCCGTCAGCGCCGACGGTACCCGCATCGCCATTGCCGGCGAAAGAGGGCTGGTGCAGGTGCGCGCGGCCGAAGACGGCGCCCTGCTGGCCGATCTGGGGCCCTTTCCCTTTCGCCCCGGCGCGCTCGCCTTCGCCGGCGAGGACCGGCTGCTCGTGGTCTCTTGCGGCTATGGCTGCGGGCGCGAACATCGCGCGGCGGTCTGGGACTGGCAGGAGGGCGCGCAGGTCGGCGGCTATGATGCGCTCGACGGTCTGGCGGTCGCGGCGACGGCCGCGCCCGACGGGGCGCTGGTGGCCACATCGGGCGGGCCGCGCCACGAAATCCACGTCTGGGCGCCGGAAACCGGCGCGACGCAATCGGTTCTGGTGGGCGAGGGCGCGCCGAAATTCGCCGTCGCCATCGATGCGCGGGGCGAGGCCATCGCATGGGGCAGTGCCGACCCCTGCCCCGACGACACACTTTGCCCTTCGGTAGCCGGACCTCTGGACCACCGCATGCGCCTGCCCACGCCCGACCGGCAGTTTGACCCGCCCGAATTGGTTACCGGAGAGGAAGACGGCTGGCTGCGCGCCGTTCTCAAGGCCGACGGTCACACGCTGGAGGCCATGCAATCGCCCGGTTCGTTCTTCGAAGCTGATACGCTGGTGCTGCGCCGCCCGGACAACAGAATCGGCGGCCTGCGCCGGGAGCCGACGGACGGCTATTACCACAGCGCCTTCACGCTCGTGCAGGGGGGCACGACGCTGATCTCGGGCGGGGGCAACGGCTATCTGGCGCAATATGGCCGCGATGATCTGCGCCTGCGCCACGTTCTGGCCGGCCACAGCGCCGATATCCTCGCCATGGCAGTGGCGCCCGCGCCGGGGCTTTTGCTGACCGGCAGCGCCGACCAGACCTTGCGGCTGTGGAACACCGAGACCGGCGCCCTGATCGTGAGCCTGTTCTTCGCCGGTCAGGACTGGATCATCTGGACCCCGCAGGGCTATTACCATTCATCGCCCGGCGGTGACCGGCTGATCGGCTGGCACATCAATCAAGGCCGCGCGCGCGAGGGGCGGCTGGTGCGGGCCTATCAACTCAAGCGTCACCTGCACAGCCCCGAGATCGTGCGTCAGGCGATCCTGCAACGCGACGCGCGCGCCGCCGCGCTGGACCTGCGCGGGCAGGACGGCCAGTTGCAGGAATTGCTGGCCAGCCCGCCGCCCGATTTCAGCCTGACGCTGGTGGAGGATTTGACCGCGCCCGACGGATTTGCCGTGATGGAACTGGCCGGCGGCATCGGCACCGGCGCCGACCCGCTGGCGGGCGTTTCGGTGCTGGTGAACGACCGCCGCGTGCGCCCGGAGCCGCTGGCCGTCGCGGGGGATGACCGCGCGCTTTACCTGGTGCCGGTGGAGGATGGCGAAAACGCGATCCTCGTGACCGCCGAGAACGATTTCGGCTATGTCACCGAGCGCGGGGCGACGGCGCTGATGCGGCGGGTCTCGGCGCGTTCGCCCGGGCGGCTGCGGGTGGCGGTGGTCGGGGTGGACGACTATCCGCTGTTGCCCACCGGCTGCAACGGGCGATCCTGCGATCTGGCCTTTCCGGGCGCCGATGCGCTGGCCTTCCTGTCGGTTCTGGCCGAGCGGACGGCCCCCCTGCACGAGACGATGGAAACGCTGGTGATGCTGAACGAGGGCGCGCTGAGCGCCAATCCGACGCTGGCGACCGCGCTGGCCGATCTGGTGGAGCCGGGCGACATACTGGAGCCTTCGGCCCGCACGATCACATTCGAATTGCTCGATTTCCTCGAAGCGGTCGATGACGATACCGACACGACGATCATCTTCATCGCCGGCCACGGCATAAATGTGGGCGAGGATTACTATATCATCCCCTCGGACGGCGAGATGCGCGACGACGCGCGCTGGCGCATGGCCTCGCTGGTGGACTGGCGCCAGATCCACGCCGCGCTGGAACGGACTCCGGGGCGCAAGATCCTCGTGCTGGACACCTGCCATGCCGCCAATTCCTTCAACCAGCGGCTGGAGAAAGAGGCCTCGGACGCCCGCATCCACGTCTTTTCCGCCACCGCCGCCAACAATGTCGCGCTGGAGCGCGCCGACCTCGGGCATGGCATCTTCACCTATGCGATGCTGGAGGGGCTGCGCGGGCGGGCGCGCACCTCGGACGAAGGGGTCAGCCTGTTCGGCCTTGCCGATTACGTCTCGGGCGAGGTGCTGCGTCTCAGCGCGAACCGGCAAGAGCCGTTCTTTCATTTCCCGCAGGCGCGGAATTTCGTGCTGGCCGTGCCATGAGGGGGATGCGAAGGCTTCTTGGCGCGCTCGCCGGGCTGATGCTCGCGGCGCCTGCGGCCGCCGACCCCTTCTGCCCGGAGGGGGATGCGGCCTTTCCGCCCTTCTTTCATGAACCCGGCCGCATCGGCACAAGCCTTGAGGACGCGCGCGCCATCGCGCCGTGGCCCGCGCCGGTCAGCGGCGTGATCCTTCCGCATCATCTGGAGGCGGCGCATCTGATGGCGGGCGGGCTGCAACAGGCCAGCGCCGGTCAGGGGCATGACCGGGTGATCCTGCTCTTCCCGGATCATTTCGGCAGCCTCAATACCCCTTTCGCCACCACCGCACGGCCGGTCGAGACGGTCATGGGCCCGGTCCCGGCCCTGCCCGACGCGGCGGCGGCGCTGATGCGCACGGGCGGCGGGCTGGTGGAGGACAGTTGTCTGTTTTCCTATGACCACGGGCTGCGCGCCGTCCTGCCCTTTGTCGCGGCGCTTATGCCCGGGGTGCCGGTGCTTCCGGTGGCGATCTCCATCAACTCCCGCCCCGACCATTGGGAAGCGCTGACCGCGGCGCTGGAGCCTTTGGTCACGCCCGGCACACTGATCGTGCAATCGACCGATTTCTCGCACTACCTGCCGCACCATCTGGCGCGGGTGCACGATCAACAGGTTCTCAACCTTCTGGCCGCGCGCGACATGGAGCAGATCGCGCAACTGGTGCAGCCCGATCACCTCGACAGCCTCGGCGCGCTCATGGTGAACATGATGCTGCAGGAAAGGGTTTTCGGCGCGGCCCCGGTGGTGGTGGCAAGCGAAAACATGCAGGAATACCTTGGCCCGCCGGTGGCCGAGACCACAAGCTACATCATCGCCCATTTCACCCCGCCGCACGCGCCCGCCGGCCCGCCCCTGCACCCCGAGGCGCGGGTCTACATGCTGGCGGGCGATACGTTTTTCGGGCGCGTTCTGCCCCCGCTTCTGGCCGATGACCTCGTGGCCGACAGGGTCATCGCGGCCGCGCGAGAGGTGACGCGGGGCTTGCCGCTGGTGGTGAACCTCGAAGGCGTGATCCTGCCCGAGGTGCCGGGAAACCTGCCGGAACTGGTGCTGGGCATGCCGCGCGACCTGACGCTGGACTGGCTTGCGCGGCTCGGCGTCGCGGGGGGGGGGCTGGCCAACAACCATGCCAACGACATGGGCGCCGCCGGCCTTGCCGAGACCCGCTCGGCGCTGGCGGCGGCCGGTCTGCCCCATGCCGCGCAGGGCGAGCGGCTGGACCTGCCCGGCGTCGCCATCGTTGCGCTCAGCGATCTGGACAACCGCGAAAGCCCGCCGCGCGGGCAGCTGTCCGACGCGCTTCTCGACCGGCTGCTGGTGGAGGATGCGCGCCTGCCGGTGGTGGCCTTCGTCCATTGGGGGCTGGAATACGAGCCAGAGCCGACCCCGCGCGAACGCGCGCTGGCCGAGGCGATGCGCGCCCGCGGTGTGTCGGCCATCATCGGCGCCCATCCCCATGTGGCCAGCGCAGGCATCGAGGCGCTGGCCGGCGGCGATGTGGCCATGGCCTATTCGCTGGGCAATTTCATCTTCGACCAGACCGACGCGGTCGCCTCGGGCGCGGTGGTGGAGCTTTGGGCCTTTCCTCAGGGCACGATCTTTCTGCGCCAGTTGCCCCTGCCCAATATGTTCGAGGTGGCGCGCCGGGCACAGGCGGATATCGCGCGCGCGGCGCGATAACCCGCCGGGCGGTATCAGCCGCCCGAAACCTCGTCGGGCTGGAACACGGGCGGCATGGAGCATTTCGCCGGCGTCGCCCGGCTCACGAACCGTTCCAGCCTCGGGTGCATGTAGAAGAGCGTCACCGGCAGTGAACGGCGCTCCGAGCCATCGGCGAAACGGGCCACGGCCTCGAACAGATGCACCGAATTCTGCGGCGCCCGCATCCGGTAGCGCCCGCTGAAGCTGCTCAGCACCGGGTTGCCCACCGGGGTGATGGTGAAATCCCAGTCGCGCGCGCGCACCGGCAGGGCCACATCGTAGAAATCCGGTGCCGCCACGGCAAAGGCGCCGCCGGCGCCAGCCTCGGCCATCGCCAGTTCCCGGCGCTCGCCCACCATCAGGCTGATCAGCGCGTCGAAAGGCTCTTCCGCGGTGATCCGCGCGCCGGTGTGGTCGGTCCATTCGTAGCGCAGCGTCCCGATCGCGAGCGTGCGGAACAGAAAGGCGCCGTCGGGCCGCCACGATCCGGCATTGGCCGGATCATAGGTATCGAATTCCAGAAACGAGGCCCCCACATGCGGCGCGAGCGCCCCGAAGGACAGATCGCGAAGGAGGCTGGTCAGGCAACCCTCCGGATCGGCATGGGCGGAGCAATCGTAGAACGGACGTTCCAGCGCCGCCAGATCCACCGCCATCGCCGCCAGCGCCGTGCGCAAGTTCACATCCGTGCCCAGATCGAAGCCATCGAACCGCAGGGTTTGCGCGTCGCTCAGCGGGATCGGCCGGCCGCTGTCGTCCCTGTCGCCCCAGCGCCGTTCCGGATGGGCAAATCGGACCTCGGCCACCGGGTTTTCGACCGGGCCCCAGCCGAGGTTTTCGAGACTGAAGGTCGGGCGGAACGGAAGGCAGCCCAGATGCTCGCGCCGGCGCAGCATCGGCTTCAGATACGGATAGCTTTCCGAGAATTCGAGCGCCAGTTCGCGCAACTCCACCCGGCTGCCGTCGGTTGTGCGCATCTCGGCGCGGACGGCGGCATAGGCTTCGTCCCAGAGAACCTCCTCGTCCTGCATGTAGAACAGCCAGTCGATCGGCGCCTCGCCGTTCCACAGGTTGATGAAATCCTCGTTGTCGGGATAGATCACCGTCCCTTCGGCATCGGTCCAATGGGCATAGGGGAGCGAGTCGGACTGTTCGAAAGCGATGCGCGGATCGACGATCACCGAAAGCTCCACGCGGCCCGCCATGCCGCCCGATTGCGCGGGCAGAAGCCCGCCGAGCAGCGGGTCGGTGACGATGTCGGGCCGGTCGGAGGCGATCTTGCGCCCTGCCTCGTGCAGCACCGC
>SKUV01000054.1 GCA_007129775.1 Paracoccaceae bacterium
CGCGCCTGCGCGAAAGCGGCAGCGGTGCGCGCGGGCTCATCGGGGGTTGGCGGGGCAGGGCTGCGCATTACCTCTGCCGGTGACCGAGCCACAACGGATGGAATGACATGACCGACCTTCGCCTACTGGGCATCTGCGGCGCGCTGCGCCGCGGCTCCATGAATCGCAAGCTTATGTATGCCGCCCGCGACAGTTTCGCGCCGGCGGAATTCGTGGAGGGCGATCTGCGCCTGCCGCTCTACGACGGCGATCTGGAGGAGGCCGAGGGCATTCCCGCTCCGGTGCAGGCGCTGGCCGAGGCGATCCGCGCGGCCGATGCGGTCGTCATCGCCAGCCCGGAATACAACAAGGCCCTGCCGGGGGTTCTGAAGAACGCGCTCGACTGGGTGAGCCGGGTCAAGGGCGGGGTCTGGCGCGACAAGCCGGTGGCCATCGTCTCGGCCACGGCGGGCCGGGCCGGGGGCGAGCGCACGCAGTTTTCGCTGCGTCTGTGCCTGAATGCCTTTCGCCCGCGGGTGCTGCCCGGGCCGGAGGTTCTGGTCGGCAATGCCGCCGATCAGTTCGACGAGGACGGGCGGCTGGAGCCGGTGGCGCAGAAACTGCTGGACGAGTTGATGGCCGAGTTGCGCCGGGTGGCGCAGGAAAGCCGGGGCGGTTAACGCCGCCACGGCCGGCGGCCGCGCCGCTTTGGGCAGGGCAGTACGGCTTTCTGCGCGCCCCCGCCTGATCCGCCCCGGTGACGCAGCGGTGCCTCAGACGCCGAAGCACCAGCGCAGCACGGCCTTTTGGGCGTGCAGGCGGTTCTCGGCCTCGTCGAAGATCACCGAATGCGGGCCGTCCATCACCGCGCTTGTGGCCTCTTCGTCGCGATGGGCGGGCAGGCAATGCATGAAGAGCGCGTCGGGCTTCGCCGCGGCCATCAACCGCTCGTTCACCTGATAGGGGCGCAACTGGTTGTGGCGCCGCTCGCGCGCCGACTGGCTGTCGTGCATCGACACCCAGGTATCGGTGACCACCAGATCGGCGCCGGCCACGGCGGCCAGCGGGTCGCGCGTGATCTCGACCGCGACACCCTCGGCGCGGGCCTCCTCCACGAAGCCAGGCTCCGGGTCGAGCGGGGGCGGCCCGGTGAAGGTGAAATCGAAGCCGAAGCGCCCGGCGGCATGGATGAAGGAGGCGCAGACATTGTTGCCATCGCCCGACCAGACCACCTTGCGCCCGGCGATCGGGCCGCGATGTTCCTCGTAAGTCAGCACATCGGCCATGATCTGGCAGGGATGGGTGCGGTTGGTCAGCCCGTTGATCACCGGCACATCGGCATATTCCGCCAGTTCCAGCAGCGTCGCCTCCTCGAAGGTGCGGATCATGATCAGATCGACATAGCGTGACAGCACACGCGCGGTGTCGGCGATGGTCTCGCCATGGCCGAGCTGCATCTCGGAGCCCGACAGAACCATCGTCTGCCCGCCAAGCTGGCGCACGCCCATGTCGAACGACACCCGCGTCCGGGTCGACGGTTTCTCGAAGATCAGGGCGACCATGCGGCCGGCCAGCGGCTGATCGTCATCGGGCATGCCGCGCGGGCGGCCGGCGCGGGCGGTCTTCATTGCCCTTGCAGTGTCGATCATGGCGCGCAGATCGGCCTTGTCGGTCTTGTTGATGTCGAGAAAATGCTTCATGGGATCGATCCTTCGGGCCGCCTGCGGGGGTAGGGTGTCGCGTGTCAGGCGGCGCTGCCGGAGGCGGCTTGCGCCACGGCGCGGGCGGCGCGGTCGAGCCGGGCCATGGCCTCGGCGATCTCGGCCTCCGAGATCGTCAGTGCGGGCAGCAGCCGCACCACGTTCTCCGCCGCCGGCACGGTCAGCACATGGGCGTCATAGCCCGCCTGCACCACATCGCCCGCGGGCAGGCGGCATTTCAGCCCCAGCATCAGGCCGGTGCCGCGCACCTCTTCGAACACCTCCGGATGGCTGGCCACCAGCCCCTCGGCTGCCTGCCGCAGGCTGCCGGCGCGGCGGCGCAGATCCTCGAAAAACCCCGGCGCGGTGAGGGTCTCCAGCACTTTCAGCCCCACGGCGCAGCCCAGCGGATTGCCGCCATAGGTGGAGCCGTGGGTGCCCGCGGTCATGCCGGCCGCGGCAGCTTGGGTGGCCAGCACCGCGCCCAGCGGAAAGCCGCCGCCGATGCCCTTGGCCACCATCATGATATCGGGCACGATCCCGGCCCATTCATGGGCGAAAAGCCGCCCCGTCCGGCCCATGCCGCATTGTACCTCGTCCAGCACCAGCAGCGCGCCGGTCTCGTCGCACAGATCGCGCAGACCCTTGAGGCAGGCATCGGGCAGAACGCGGATGCCGCCCTCGCCCTGCACCGGCTCGATCATCACCGCGGCCACCTCGCCTTTGGCCATGAGGTCCCGCAAGCCGTCGTGATCGCCCCATGCAAGCTGGCGGAACCCCGGCATCAGGGGGCCGAAGCCCTTGACCATCTTTTCCGACCCTGCCGCGGCGATGGCCCCGGTGGAGCGGCCGTGAAACGCACCCTCGAAGGTGAGGATCACCGGCCGCTCCTCACCCTTTTCGTGCCAGTGCTTGCGGATCATCTTGATCGCGAGTTCGGCGGCCTCGGTGCCCGAATTGGTGAAAAAGACCGTATCGGCAAAGGTCTCCGCCACCAGCCTGTCGGCCAGCGCCTCCTGCTCGGGGATGCGGTAGAGGTTGGAGACATGCCACAGCCGGCGCGCCTGTTCGCCCAGCACCTGCACAAGGGCGGGATGGGCGTGGCCCAGCGCGTTCACGGCGATGCCGGCCACGAGGTCCAGGTATCGCGTGCCCTCGGTGTCGGTCAGCCAGCAGCCCTCGCCATGGGTGAAACGGAGCGGCGCGCGATTGTAGGTCGGCAGGACGGAAGCGATCATGGGACACCTCGGCGGAAAGCCCATCAGTTGCCAAAGGCAGGCGGGCAAGTCAACGAATGGCTGAAAGCGGCGAATGGCTGAAAGCGGGGCGCGCCGCCGCGCTGCGGCGCAGGCAGGCTCAGACGCGGGGGCGGCGTCGGCGTCGCATCGGGGCGCGGAGGCTGCGGGGGCAGATCATGGCAATGCCATAGCCGGCTTTGACGGCTGTGTAAATCGGGAACGCCGCGCCGGCGCCCGCGGCGCCGGCATCGGGGTGCACGGGTGTGGCACGGGCGCGCGGCGGATGCGAAAAACGCTTGCGTCGGACGGCTGTGCGGCCTTTCCTTGATCCATCGCGCCCGGGCTTTCCGCCGCATCGGGCCGGGGCGCGGGCCACCGAATGGCACAGGACACAGAAAGCGGCAGGTCGCCCGGATGACAGATATCGCCTTTCGCCTGAACGGGGAGGATGTGGACCTGCGCAATGTCCGCCCCACCGACACGCTGCTGGACTGGCTGCGCGAGTGCCGCGGGCTGACCGGCACAAAGGAGGGCTGCAACGAAGGCGATTGCGGCGCCTGCACCGTGATCGTCTTTGCCGATGAGCGGGCGGAGCAGCCCGCGCGCACGGTCAATGCCTGCATCACCTTCCTGCCGCAGGTCCATGGCCGGGCCCTGCGCACGATCGAGGGGATCGCGCCGGGCGCGGGCCGGCTGCATCCGGTTCAACAGGCGCTGGTGGAGCATCACGGGAGCCAGTGCGGCTTTTGCACCCCCGGTTTCGTGGTCTCCATGGCGGCGGCCCATCGCAACGGGCGCACCGACCATGACGACCAGCTTGCCGGCAACCTGTGCCGCTGCACCGGATATGCCCCGATCATCCGCGCCGCGCAGGCGGCCGAGGGCGCGCCCTTGCCCGAATGGGACGAGGCGGCGCCCGAGGTCGCGCCGCTGGCCATCGCGCCCGAAACCGCCGACGCGCTGGCCGAATGGTATGCCGCCCGTCCCGATGCGGTGCTGATCGCCGGGGGCACCGATGTGGGCCTGTGGGTGACGAAACAGTTGCGTGACCTGCCGCAGGTCGCCTTTCTCAACCGGTGCCGCGATCTGCAGCGGATCGAAGAGCGCGACGGCGTGCTGCGCATCGGCGCCGGGGTGAGCATCGCGGCGCTGCTGGACGCGGTGGCCGCGCGGCATCCCGCGCTGGCCGAGGTGCTGCGCCGCTATGGCTCGGTGCAGGTGCGCAACGCCGCGACCATCGGCGGCAATATCGCCAACGGCTCGCCCATAGGCGACGGCCCCCCGCCGCTGATCGCGCTGGGCGCGCGGCTGCATCTGCGCCACGGCGCGGCGCGGCGCGTGCTGCCGCTGGAGGCGTTCTTTCTGGATTACGGCCGGCAGGACCGCGCGCCGGGCGAGTTCGTGGAGGCGGTGACGATCCCCCTCCAGCCCGACAACCTGCGCTGCTACAAATTGTCCAAAAGGTTCGATCAGGACATTTCTGCGGTTCTGGGAGA
>SKUV01000314.1 GCA_007129775.1 Paracoccaceae bacterium
ACTGGCCCGAAAAGGTGCGCCTGATGCAGCGCAACTGGATCGGCCGGTCGCGCGGGCTGCAATTCGCCTTTTCCACCTCCGGCGCGCCGGAGGGATTTGACCGGATCGAGGTCTATACCACCCGGCCCGACACGCTGATGGGTGCCTCTTTCGTCGCCGTCTCGCCCGACCATCCGCTGGCCAGGCATCTGGAGCGCCATGACGAGAACGTGGCCGGGTTCGTCGCAGAATGCCGGCGCATCGGCACCAGCGAGGAGGCGCTGGAAAAGGCCGAGAAGAAGGGCATCGATACCGGTATCCGGGTTCGCCATCCCTTTGACGAAGCTTGGGAAATGCCCGTCTACATCGCCAATTTCATCCTGATGGATTACGGCACCGGCGCGATCTTCGGCTGCCCGGCCCATGACCAGCGCGACCTCGATTTTGCGCGGAAATACGGCCTTCCCCACCCGGATGTCTTCGTGGCGCTCGACGCCCCTGAACCGGTGGAGGCGACTGCCTTCGTGCCGCCCAAGACCGAAGCGGTGCGCTATGTGCGCGGCTTCGCGGGCGAGGAGGTGCAGACCGGCGAGGCCGCCATCGACGCCGCCATCGCCTTTTGCGAGGAAAACAGCGTGGGCCACGGGGTCACGCAATACCGTCTGCGCGACTGGGGCATCTCGCGCCAGCGCTACTGGGGCTGCCCGATTCCGGTGGTACATTGCCCCGCCTGCGGCGTCGTGCCCGAGAACAAGGAAAACCTGCCGGTCGAACTGCCGATGGATGTCAGCTTTGACACCCCCGGCAACCCGCTCGAACGGCACCCGACGTGGAAGAATTGCACCTGCCCGCGCTGTGGTGGCGCCGCGACGCGCGAAACCGACACGATGGACACATTCGTCGACAGTTCGTGGTATTTCGCCCGTTTCACCGCCCCGCGCGCCACCACGCCCACCGACCGGGCCGAGGCCGACTACTGGATGAACGTCGACCAGTATATCGGCGGGATCGAGCATGCGATCCTGCATCTGCTCTATTCGCGCTTCTTCGCCCGGGCGATGGTGCAGACCGGTCACCTGCCGGACAGCGCGAAGGAACCCTTCGACGCGCTCTTTACGCAAGGCATGGTGACGCATGAAATCTACATGACGCGCGACGGGCGCGGCCGCCCCGTCTATCACCTGCCCGAGGATGTGGAGGAGGGAAAGCTGCGCACGACGGGCGAGGCGGTCACGATCATTCCCTCGGCCAAGATGTCAAAATCCAAGAAGAACGTGGTCGATCCGGTGAACATCATCGGGGCCTTCGGGGCCGATACCGCGCGCTGGTTCGTGCTTTCCGACAGCCCGCCCGAACGGGACGTGGAATGGACGAGCGCCGGGGCAGAGGCGACGTATCGCCACCTGTCGCGGGTCTGGCGGCTGGCCGATGAGCTTGCGCAGGCGCCCGAGGCGGGCAGCGCGGGCGAGGACCTCGCCCTGCAAAAGGCCGCCCACCGCGCGATTGCCGAGGTCACCCGGGGGATCGAGACCTTCACCTTCAACAAATCCGTCGCGGCGCTTTATGCCCTGACCAATGCGCTGCAGAAATCCGGCGCCGGGCGGGCGGCGCGGGCCGAGGCGCTGCGGATCATGGCGCAACTCATGGCGCCGATGGTGCCCCATCTGGCCGAGGAGGTCTGGCAGATGGCCGGAGGCTCCGGGCTGGTGGCCGCTGCGCCTTGGCCGCAAGCCGATCCCGCGCTGCTGGTCGAGGATACCGTAACCCTGCCCATCCAGATCAACGGCAAGCGGCGCTCGGAGATCAGCGTGCCGCGTGACGCCGGCAAGGACGAGGTGGAGCGGATCGCGCTGGCCGACGATGCGGTGATCCGCGCGCTGGCCGGTGGGGCGCCGAAAAAGCTGATCGTGGTGCCGGGGCGGATCGTCAATGTCGTGGTCTGATCGCAGGCGGGCGCTGGGGCTGCTCGCGGCCCTGCCGCTGCTGGCGGCTTGCGGCTTTGCCCCGGTCTACGGGCCGGGCCGGGCGGGCGGGCCGTTGCAGGGGCGGCTGCGCCCCGACGACCCCGATACCGAGGATGCCTTCCGCCTCAACGCCCGGCTGGAGGACCGGCTCGGCCGCCCCGGCGCTTCGGCCCTGCGACTCGCCCATGAGATTTCGGTCACCGAAGATGCCGGGCTGGCCACCGCCGACCGCAGCGCCTCGCGCATACGGCTCCTGGGCACGGTGCGTTACCGGGTGCTGGAGGGCGAAAGGCTGCTAACCGAGGGGCACGCCGAGGGCTTCACCGCCTATTCCACCACGGCCACGCCGCTCGCCACGCGCGCGGCTGCCGAGGATGCGCGCCGCCGGCTGATGGTGCTTCTGGCCGACGGGATGGTGACCCGGCTGCAGGCCAGCGCGCCGCAATGGCTGCCGGCGCCATGAACGGGCGATGAAGCTTTCGGGCCGCGATGCCCTGCGCTATTTCCAGCGCCCGGACCCGGCGCGCACCGGGCTTCTGATCCATGGTGCCGATGCGATGCGGGTGGCGCTGCGCCGGCAGGAGGTGATCGCCGCCCTGATCGGGCCGGAGGGCGAGGCCGAGATGCGGCTCACCCGCCTGTCGGGCGCGGATCTTCGGCGCGACGGCGCCGCACTTCTGGATGCAATCAAGGCGCAGGGCTTCTTTCCCGGCCCGCGCGTCGTTTTCGTCGAAGAGGCCGGCGACAGCGCCGCCCCGGCGATTCTGGCCGCGCTTCAGGACTGGGCCGAGGGCGATGCGCAGATCGTGGTGACGGCGGGCCTGCTGAAACCCAGTTCACGCATCCGCAAGGCGTTCGAGGGCCATGCCAACGCCTATGCCGTGGCGATCTATGACGATCCGCCGGGGCGGGACGAGATCGAGCAGGCCCTGCGGCAGGCCGGGCTGACCGCCATCGCCCCCGAGGCGATGACCGATCTGACCGCGCTTGCCCGCGCGCTTGACCCCGGGGATTTTCGCCAGACGCTGGACAAGATCGCGCTTTACAAATTCGGCGATGACACGCCCCTCGACCCCGCCGATGTGGCCGCCTGCGCCCCGGCGACGATCGAGGCGGAGGTGGACGAGATCCTGCATATCGTGGCCGAGGCGCGGGTGGCCGAGATCGCGCCGGTGATGGCGCGGCTGGTGGCGCAGGGGGTGAATGCTGTCACGCTCTGCATCGGGGCGACCCGGCATTTCCGCACCCTGCACGCGGCTGCCGCCGATCCGGCGGGGGCGGCGAAGGTCTGGGCGGCGGTGCGCAATTTCAGGCTGCGCGACCGGATGCAGGCCCAGGCGCGGGCGTGGAACGTGGCGCGGCTGGAGGCGGCGCTGGCGATGCTGACGGAAACCGACCTGACCCTGCGTTCGGCCTCGCGCGCACCCGCGATGGCGGTGATGGAGCGCACGCTGGTGCGCCTCGCGATGCTGGCCCGCAGCCGGTAGCGCGTTTCCGCCCCGGCGCCGCGCGTCAGTCGCGCGCGCCGAAGATGGCAGAGCCCACGCGGACATGGGTGGCGCCATGGGCCACAGCCGCTTCGAAATCGTCGCTCATCCCCATGGAAAGCCCGGTCAGGCCGTTGCGCGCGGCGATGGCCGCCAGTTCGGTGAAATGGGGCGCGCTGTCGGCGCCGGCGGGCGGCAGGCACATCAGCCCGGCCAACGGCAGGTCGAGCGCGCGGCATTCGGCGATGAAGGCGTCGGCCTCGTGCGGCGGGATGCCGGCCTTTTGCGGCTCGTCGCCGGTGTTAACCTGAACGAAAAGCTCCGGGCAGGCGCCGCGTTCCTGCGCGAGGCGGGCCAGCGTGCGGGCGAGTTTGGGGCGGTCCAGCGAATGGATCGCGTCGAACAATTCCACCGCGGCGCGGGCCTTGTTGGTCTGCAACGGGCCGACGAGGTGGACCGAGACGCCCGGATACTCCGCCTGCCAGTCGGGCCATTTCGCCTGCGCTTCCTGCACGTAATTCTCGCCGAAGACGCGGTGGCCCGCGCGCAGGGCGCGTTCCACCCGTTCGGGCGGCTGGCGTTTGGACACGGCGATGAGGCAGACCGATCCGGGCGCGCGGCCGGCCGCGGCCTCGGCCGCGCGCAGCCGGTCGGTGATGGCGTCGAGCGACATGGCATTCCCCTTTCGGCCCGTTCTTCGGGGCGGAGATAGCCAAAAGAAAAGAGCGGGCACAAGGCCCGCTCTTTCCGTTCCGAATGATCCGGGTGGATCAGAAGGACATCGTGATGCCGAAGTCGGCAGTGTTGGTGCTCACGCCGCCCAGACGGCTGCGGTTGACCGCACCGCGCAGATGGGCGCCGCCGCCGAGGTTGTAGGACGCACCGATGCCGAAGTTCCGCGAGGTGTTCAGACGACGCATGTAGTAGGCCGTGACGGTGGTGGCATCGAAGGTGCCTTGAGCCGACACGCCGTACTGGC
>SKUV01000183.1 GCA_007129775.1 Paracoccaceae bacterium
CCCCGACCGGGGCCGGGCGCGCGGCATCCGTCTGACCGAGACAAGACCCAACAGCGAGGGTCTGACATGACACTGCGTTCGACCCCCACCCGCTCGCGCCTTCTGGCCGCGACCACCGCCATCGCGCTGGCCTTCGGTGCCACGGCGCCCGCCTCGGCCGAGACGCTGGCGCAACTGACCGTCGGTACCGATGTGGATGCCGGAACGCTCGACCCCCGTCTGGCGCGCGACACCACCGCCTTTCGCGTCGCCGATCTGGTCTACAGCGGGCTGGTGCAACTGACCCCCGATCTGGAGCCGGTGCCCGAACTGGCAGAAAGCTGGGACTCGCCCGATCCGCAGACCATCATCTTCACCCTGCGCGAGGGGCTGACCTTTTCCGACGGCGCGCCGCTGACCTCGGAGGATGTGGTCTTTACCTTCGAAACCATCCTCGACCCCGATTTCAACGCCCCGCAGCGGGCGCTTTACATGCCCATCGACTCGATCGAGGCGCTGGACGAGCGCCGGGTGCAGTTCAACCTGTCGATGCCCTTCGCGCCGCTTCTGTCCTATCTCGATATCGGCATCGTGCCCAAGGCGCTGGTCGAATCCGGCCATGACATCGCGCTGAACCCTGTGGGGGCGGGGCCGATGCGGCTGGCAAGCTGGGATCGCGGCTCGCGCATCGTGCTGGAGGCAAACCCGAATTTCTGGGGCGACGCCCCGGTGGTGGAGCGGGTGACGATGCAGATCATCGGCAACAACACCGCCCGCGCGCAGGCGCTGGAGGCGGGCGATCTGGATCTGATCCAGTCCCCGCTGGCACCGCAGGACATCTCGCGGCTGTCGCGTGACGACCGCTTCGGCAATGCGATCATGTCGGGCCTCGGCGTGACCTATCTGAACTTCAACGCCAATGATCCGCTGCTGGCCGATCCGGCGATGCGCCGCGCCTTCGCGATGCTGGTCGATCAGGAAACCATCGTCAACGACATCTACGAGGGCGTGGACACCATCGCCAACGGCGTGATCCTGCCGTCGTCATGGGCCTTCAGCGACGAGATCGCCCAACCCACCTTTGACATCGAGGGCGCGGTGAGCGCATTCGCCGAACTGGGCTGGACCGACAGCACCGGCGACGGCTTTCTCGACCGCGACGGCGAGCGGCTGAGCGTGACGCTCGCCACCCATTCCGAAGACCCCAACCGCGTGCAATCGGTCGAATACCTGCAGGCGATCTTTACCATGGCCGGTATCGACGCGCAGGTGCGGCTGAGCGACTGGCCCTCCTTCTCCACCGGCTATGTCCAGCAAAGCGAGCACCAGATCGCGCTTCTGGGCTGGCTCAACATCGTCGATCCCGACCGGATGCTCTTTGGTCAGTTGACCACCGACGGCCCGCTGAACTGGGGCGGCTATTCCAACCCCGAGGTGGATGCGGCGCTGCAGGAAGGGCGCGCATCGCTCGACCAGGAGGCCCGCGCGGCGGCCTATCAGACGGCGGCTGCGATCATCGCCGAGGAAGTGCCCTATTACATCATCTCGTTTCAGGGCTTCCAGTTGTTCTACAACGCGGACCTGCCGATCGAGGTGACGGCCTCGCCGCGCGGCTATCTGCGCGGCGTGGTCCTGCCGGACTGATCGCCAGCCCCTGCCCGCGCGCGCGTCCCGCCTGACGGGGCGCGCGCGCACCGCCATGCATCGCGACGATCCCCCGCGAAGGAGCCCGGATGCTCTCTTACACACTGCGACGCCTGCTGCTGCTGATCCCCATGGGGATCGGGATCGTGGTCGTCACCTTCGGGCTGATGCTGCTGGTGCCGGGCGATCCGGCGGCGGTGCTGCTGGGGCAGGAAGCCTCGGCCGAGGCGGTGGCGAGCCTGCGCCGCAGCCTCGGGCTCGACAACCCGTGGTATGTGCAGCTTTGGGATTATTTCACCGGCCTTCTGCGCGGCGACATGGGCGTGTCGATCTTCCAGAACCAGGCGGTGAGCGCGATCATCTGGTCACGGCTGGGGGCGACGATAGAGCTTGCGGTGGCGGCGCTGGTGGTCGCGACCGTGATCGGCGTGGCGCTGGGGGTTCTGGCGGCGATGCGGCAGGGCTCGTGGATCGACACCGGCGCGATGCTGTTTGCGCAACTGGGCGTGTCTATGCCGGTCTACTGGCTGGGCCTTCTGCTGATGCTGTTCTTTGCCGTGCAACTGGGCTGGCTGCCCTCGATCGGGCGCGGCGCACCGTTGACCGAGGCCTTCGCCGACCTTTTTCGCGGCAATGTTGCGACGCTTCAGCACGCGCTGACCTATCTGCTGCTGCCGGCGCTGGCGCTGGCGGCGAATTCGGCGGCCGTGATCTCGCGGCTGGTGCGGGCCTCCATGCTGGAAGTGCTGCGCGAGGATTTCGTGCGCACCGCCCGGGCCAAGGGGCTGCGCCCGCCCCGGGTGGTGTGGCGCCACGCCCTGCGCAACGCGCTCTTGCCGGTGCTGTCGGTGGTGGGCGTGCGCTTCGGCACGCTTCTGGGCGGCGCGGTGCTGACCGAGACGATCTTTGCATGGCCCGGGCTGGGGCAACTGACCATCGCCGCCATCTCGCAGCGTGACCTGCCGCTGATTCAGGGGCTGGTGCTGACCTTTGCGCTGCTGTTCGCGCTGGTCAATCTGGTGGTCGATCTGCTGTATGCGGTGGTCGATCCGCGCATCAGGCTGGATTGAGCCGATGCGCCGCCTGCCCCCTGCCCTGCGCAACACATCGCTGATTGTCGGCGCGGTCATCGTGCTGGTGATCGTGGGGCTGGCCATCTTTGCCCCCCTTGCCGCGACCCATGACGTGGCTGCCATGAACATGCGCGCGCGCTTTCAGGGCCCCTCGGCCGAGCATTGGCTGGGCACCGACAATTTCGGCCGCGACCTCTGGAGCCGGATGGTCTGGGGCGCGCGTGTCTCGCTCGGCATCGCGCTGATCTCGACCCTCGGTGCGGCGCTGATCGGCACCGTGGTCGGCCTCGTGGCGGGTTATTTCGGCGGCTGGGTCGATCAGATCCTGATGCGGATCACCGATGTCTTTCTGGGCTTTCCGGCGATCGTGCTGGCGCTGGCCATCGTCGCGGTGCTGGGGCCCGGGGTGATGAATGTGGCGCTGGCGCTGGTCGTGGTGTTCTGGACCGAATACGCAAGGGTCGTGCGCGCCACCACGCTGGTTCTGCGCGAACAGGCCTATGTGCAGGCCGCGCGCGCCATGGGGGCGGGGCCCCTGCGCATCCTGTTTCGCGAGATCCTGCCCAATTCGCTGGGCCCGATCATCGTTCTGGCCTCGCTCGGGCTCGGCACGGCGGTGATCGCCGAAAGCGCGCTGGCCTTTCTCGGCTTCGGCCTGCCGCCGCCCGCGCCCACATGGGGCTGGACGCTGTCTTACGGCACCGGCTTCATGCGCCAGGCGCCGTGGCTCTCGATCGTGTCGGGGGCGGCGATCATGCTCACGGTTCTGGGCTTCAACCTGCTGGGCGACGGGCTGCGCGACGTGCTCGACCCTCGGCAACTGACCCGCGCGGCCGGAAAAGGCAAGACACCCGGGGCGCAGACCCCCTGACCGCGACAGAAATCGAAACGAAAGGACAACTCCATGGTCAAATCCATCCGTAGCTGGCGCGCGCCCTTCACCACCCATGCCGACGGCAGCGAGGCGGTGCTGTTTCTGACCGAGATGGTCGGCGAGGAGGACGGGCCCACCATCGGCATCTCGGCCGCGATCCACGGAAACGAGAATGCGGGCTCTCAGGCCATTCTCGACATCTTCCGCGCGGTAAAGGACATGCGCCTGCGCGGCCGGCTTCTGCTTCTGCCGGTGGCCAACCCGCGGGCGATGGCCGTCAACCACCGCTTCACCCCGATCGACGAGTTGAACCTGAACCGAGAGTTTCCCGGCAATCCGGCTGGCAACTATACCCAGCAGCTTGCCGCCGCGATCACCTCCGAGTTTCTGGAAAAGATCGACATGCATCTGGACCTGCATTCGGGCACCGACCGGCCCACGGTCGATTACGTCTATATCTGGAACGACGAGGCGCTGTCGCGCGCCTTCGGCTCGCGGGTGCTTTATCGCCCGGTGCAGAACAAGGGCGGCACGGTGTTTTCGGGCACGACGAAATCGGTCACGCTGGATCAGCGCAACATTCCCTGCGTCGTGGTCGAACTGGGCGGCGGCATCGTCGATCAGGGCCCATACGTGAAACGCACCGTGGACGGCGTGCTCAACATGCTGCGGCAGGCCGGCGCGATCGAGGGCGAGCCCACACCGCCGCCGGCGCAGATCGTCGTGCCCGAAATCGCCACGATCCGCCCCACCCGGGGCGGCTGGCTGGAGCCGCTCTGCCCGCCGCTGGGCGAGGAGATCACCGGCGGCAGCCTTCTGGCCCGCGTCA
>SKUV01000065.1 GCA_007129775.1 Paracoccaceae bacterium
AAACCGCGGGCGAAGATGGTCGAGGACTGGGTGCCCACGTTGCCGCCCATGTCCATCACCAGCGGGATGAAGATGGCCAGCGCGATCACCGCGCCCAGCACGTCCTCGAACGTGTCGATCAGCCCGCCGACGATCAGCCCGCCGGCCAGCGTGACCAGCAGAAACAGGATGCGCACGCGCACCGTGTACCAGATCGGCCCCTGGGTCAGCTTTTCCGAGCGCACGTGATCCTGGGTGTTGAACAGATCGCCCACCCCGGCCTTGTAATAGATGTCGTCCGAGATCTCGGCATCCAGAACGTCCATCGCATCGTCGAAGGTCAGCACGCCGACCATCTCCTGCCGGCTGTTGACCACTGGCAGCAGCGACACGTCGCGGCGCTGCAGCTTGCGGGAGGCGACCTCCTGATCGGTGTCGTCGGTCACGGCCAGATCGGCACCCTCGGCCATTCCCGCAAGCCTGGCGGCCGGGTCGCTGCGCAGCAGCGCCGAAAGCCGCACGAAACCCTTGTAGCGGCCCTCGCCATCCAGCAGGAACACCACACCGGACTGGCCCAGCGGGACCTTGGTGCGGCGCGCGGCCTCCAGCGCCTGTTCCACAGTGCTTTCAGCCGGCACCGGGATATAGGCGTCGCGGGTCTTGCGCGATACGGGCTCGCCCATCGGGCGGTCGGTCGCGGCCCCGGCAACGCCGGGCGTGTTGAGTGTTGTCGAAGTCATGGTATTTCCTTTTTTCAAGAGTTTGCGAGCGCCTCTTCACGCAATACTTGAAGCGATCCGGACGCGGTGGTGTCATTGTCCGGCGCGGCCCGCGGGGGGCGCGCCGGCCCGCTCAGGGGCGTTGCATCTCGCTCACGCGGACGGGGCCGATACTGTCGCCCTCGCGGTAGATGGCGAAGGGCCGCGCGCCCTCTGCGCCCGAGGTTTCGGCGACGCGGGCCTCTGCAACGGGGGCTTCGGCGAAGGGGCGCCCGGCCGCCCGTTCCAGAGACTTCAGCGCGCGTTTGGCCGGCCCTTTCTTGGGGCGTTTCTCGACGATGCCCAGAACGGCGGCACGGCGGGCCATCTCGGCCCGGACCTCGGCCGGATCGATCCCGCGGTCATGCCAGAGCACCGCCAGGTGATAGAGCAGATCGACGCTTTCGGCGACGAGCCCGGAACGGCTGCCCGCCACGGCGTCGAGCGCGACCTCGGTCGCCTCTTCCACCAGCTTGCGGGCCTTCTTGGCGGTGCTGGCGCGCAACAATTTGGCAGTGCGCGGGCTGGGGGGTGCGGCCAGTTGCGCCTGCAGCGCCTCCAGCGTGGCGCAGATGTCGGGCGCGGCGCCCTGAAACGCCGATTTTTCATGCGCTGTCATAGCGTTGCCTCCTTCTTCAGGTCGGGCATTGCGGGTGGGAAAGTCGGTTTCGCTGCGATGGCGTAGCGCGTGGGGGGCGGGCGCGATCAATGCGCGCTCAACTGCCCCGCGACGGGCCTGCGGCTACGCCATGCGGCGCGCCCCGGCTCGGGCTCCGGATCTGGGTCCGGATCTGGATCGGGGTCGGGCGGCGCCGCGATATCGCCGGCTTGATCAATCGGCTGGCCGCGGTGGTCGATCACCGGCAGACCTCGCGCCCGGGCGACAAGGACGAGCGTGCGCGTATCCTCCCCGCCCGGCAGCGCGAGCAGCAGGTCGGGCCGGTCGTCGGCCAACATGAATTCGTTTCGGATCCCCTCGGCGCGCTTGCCGTGCACCCGCCAGTTGGCCGGGTAGCGCACCACATGCAGCGCACGCTCGCGCGCCCAATCTTCGGCCGTGACACCCAGAATGGCGTGCCGCTGTGGATCAGAACGCTCAGATCGTGCCGCATGTGGACGCGGTCGAGGGATTTGCGGATCAGGGCGACATCATCGAGATACCGCCCGCCGGCGACAAGCAGACGCATGGCGACCGCAGTCGTCTGTCGGGATGCACGCGGCCCTCAGGCCGCGCGAAAAGCCCGGTGACGGCGCGGGCGCACGCGCAGCGGCGCGCCGGCCCGGACGTGCTGCGCCCGGTCGGCGATCGTTTTCATCGGGCAGGCAGGAACGCATGCGCCCCGCCCGATGGTGTTCGAGGTGAAATGCAAGTTCATCGCTTGCCTCCTGATCTTTCCGGCCACGGCCGGTCAGGGGCAGGCGCAGGATCGCGTCAGACGCGAGACAGCGCAGCCAGGGACAGGCCGGGGCGGTTGATTTTCGAATGGAGGGCCCGGCTGCCGCGACGGATCATCACAGGAGCCGGACCGCTACTAGAGCAACTGTCCATGGGTCTCTCTGGTTGACTGGCGAAAAGGGCCGCGTCTTCGCGGCTCGTCGGAGGTAGGCCGAATCGCGAGACAGGTCAACCCCTTGAGCCGCGCGCGCGACAGGTTGCCATGGCAGCCCCCGCGCGGTGCTCAGTCTTCGGGCGCGGCGGTCGCGACGGCGAGGGTCGCGCTCAGGATGCCGTCACGCTCCATCAGGCGGGTTTCGAGGGCGGCGGCGATGGCGGCCGCCTCGGCCTCGCGCCCTGCCCGCAGCGCGATCCGCGCGATGATATCAGTGCCGTAGAGCCGCTGGTGCAGCCGCAAGAGCGGCACCCCGGCCACATCCGGATGGCTTTCCAGCACCTCCAGCGCCGCCAGCGACTCCGCGGGATCGGCCATGTCCAAAAGCAGCTTGCCGGCGCGCCGCCCGATCCGCCACGCGGTCCAGCTCAGAAAACCGGCCAGCGCGATGGTGGCCAGCGTATCGGCCACGGGCCAGCCCTGATGGGCGAGAAAGAGCCCGCCCAGAACCATGAGCGAGCCCAGCGCATCGGTGCGGAAATGCACTGCATTGGCCTCGAGCGCGAGGCTCGCGGTGCGCCGCGCCACCCAGCCCACATATTGCGCCCGCAGTCCGTCGGCGACAATCGCGCCGATCACGACGATCAGGTGCCAGCGCTCGATCTCGGCCACGTGATGGCCGTGCACCATCTTCTGCGCGGCCAGATACCAGATGCAGACGGCGATCACCACCAGCACCGCCGCCTCGATCAGCGCGGCCAGAGCCTCCAGCTTTTCACGCCCGTTGGTCCATGTGGCGCAGGCGGGCTGCGCCGCGCCGAGCACGAACAGCATGGTGCTGAGCGTGATGATCACATCCATCAGCCCCTGCAACCCGTCCGCCGTGAGCGCCAGCGAGCCCGTGGTGATCCCGAGGCCCAGCTTGATCGCCGTCAGCACGACCGTGGTCAGAAGCGAGACGATCGCGACCATCAGTTTGGAGCGCGCAAGCCCGTCCAGAAAGGCCAGCCGCGCCCCGAGCCTGTGCAAGGTGATGTTCGTCTCGGCCAAGGCCCATGCCTCCGCTGCACTACGGTCTTTGCCGGAGTAGCGGGGGAATATGGCCTCGATTTGGCGCGTATCGCACCGGGTTCGGGCGCCCGCAGCGGGCAGGCGCCCGGCCCGGTCAGGTCATCCCGAGCGCGGCCTTGTAGATATCCAGCATCGCCTCTTCCTCGGCGATATCATCGGGCTGGCGCTTGCGCAGGGCGATCACCTTGCGCATGACCTTGGTGTCATAGCCCCGGCCCTTGGCTTCGGCCATCACCTCCTTTTGCTGGTCGGCGATGTCCTTCTTCTCGGCTTCGAGATGTTCGTAGCGTTCGATGAACTGGCGCAGTTCGTCGGCGCTGACGGCATAGGCGGCGTCGGAGACGGGGTCGGTCATGCTCGGGCCCTTGCGGCTGGGAATGGGTGGGTGATCGTCCGCGCGGTGCTAGCCGTCCGCGCGAGCGGGATCAAGTGCGGCGCGGGCGCGGCCGGGGCGGCCCATGGCTTGCGCGGCCGCCGGGGCTGGGGTAGGGGCGAGGCCGGTCCGGTAGGTGACAGACAGGGGACGAGCCCATGGAATGGCTGATCTGGACGGGGGCGGCCGTGTCGCTGGCCGGGGTGTTCGCACTGATCTGGTGCGTATTCTACACCCTGCGGGCGCGCCGCGCCGGGCTGGACGATGCCGCGCTGCGAGCGCGGCTGCAAAAGGCGGTCGTGGTGAATATGGTGGCGCTTTTCGGCTCGGTCATCGGGCTGATGATGGTGGTGGTGGGTATTTTCCTGAGCTGACACCCTGCACACCCTGCCCCGCGCGCCGGCCCGCGCCGCGTCCCGGCCGCCGCTCTGGCGCGTTCAAGGCCCGGCTCATGACCCACCTCAGCGCCCGGCGGTGCCGTCGCCGCCTTCGGCCAGAATGAAATCGCGCACCGGTTCGGCGCGCGCGCTCGGCGCGCGCGCGCCGTCGCGGCGGAGCACGAGGCGCTCCGGATCGGACGTCGGAAACCCATTGGCCGGGCGCCGGTCCGCCAGCGCGCCGCCGGGACGGGCAAGCCGGCTCGCG
>SKUV01000094.1 GCA_007129775.1 Paracoccaceae bacterium
GATGGCGCGCAGCGCGCTGGGCGCGCCGGCGCGCAATGCCTCGGCCTCGGATCTGGCGGCCTTCAGCACTGCCTTTCGCGGCTATCTGGCCCGGAAATACGGCGGGTTGCTGTTTCGCGACTATAACGGCGGCACGGTGGAGGTGACGGGCACCCGCGCGGTCCAGAGCTTTTTCGTGGTGGAATCGCGCGCCCTGCTGCGTCGGCGCGCCGGCGGCCGGCAAGAGGTGCTGCGGGTGGACTGGCATGTGTCGGACCGCAGCGGGCGCGACCTGTTTTTCAATATGGTGATCGAGGGCGTCAATCTGCTGACCAGCGAACGGCAGGAGATCGGTGCCCTGCTGGACCAGCGCCGGGGCGACATCGCCCGCCTGACCCGCGATCTGCGCGGCATGGGCTGACATGGCCCGCGGCGAGAGCACGCCCGCTCGGGCGGTGGCTCCGCCTTTCGGGAACAGCTCCGTGACGGCCGCCCGTTTCCGCCCGCCCGGTGAACGCCGCGAGAGCTTCCCGGGCAGCGGATGGCCGCCCTCCCGGCCAGCCACTTGGGCGCGGCTGGGTGCATCGTGCGAGGTCTTCCGGGCGGGGCCGGGATAAAGCGCCCATCACAGGCGTCTGGGGCGGCTGCCCGCGGCCATCCGTTGCCCTGATGTTGCGCGCCACGTCCCCCAACGGCCCGGTTCCGCCTGCCGTTCAGCCGTCGCGCGGCGGGGGCGGGGCGCCCAGCCCGAAATGTTGCGCCACCCGGTTGGCGACGCGAAAGATCAGCGGTGCCAGCGGCATGATGATCATGATCCGCACCACATGAAACGCCGTCACCAGCGCGACCCCCTGCTGGAGCACCTTCGCGGCCAGCGCCATCTCGGTGATGCTGCCGGGGGCCGTGGCCAGCACCATCACCGTCCAGTGCTCGCCCGTCAGTGCCGCAAGCCCGAAGCCCAGCAAAGTGCAGAGCGCGATCAGCGTGAGCGTCGAGACCAGCGCGGCCGGGATGAAGCCGCGCGCCCCGGCAAGGAAGGTCCGGTCGAAGGTCGCCCCCAGAGAGACGCCGAGCAGCACCTGCGCACCGGCCAGAAACGGATAGGGAAACCCGGTGATCGGCATGCTGAAGGCCGCTGCCAGCGCGGAGCCCGCCAGCGGCCCCAGAAAGAACGGGTTCGACAGCCGCAGCAGCCACGCCAGCACCCCGCCGGCCAGCGCCGCGGCAAAGAGCAACAATGCCCCGTTCAACCGCCACTCGACCTCCCGCAGCGCGGCCGTCGGGTCGCCCACCTCGCCATCGATCCAGAACAGCACCGGCGGGATGATCAGGATCAGCAGCACGATCCGCAGGGTCTGGGAAAAAACCGCCGGCGCCTCCGGCACACCATAGCTGCGCGCGAGGTTCGCTGTCTCCACCGGCCCGATCGGGATCGAGCACAGCATCGCAGAGACCGCGTCCATATGCGCCAGCCGCAACAGCACCATCGATGCGAGGAACCCCGCGGCGATGGTCAGCGCGGCGACGGCGACCATCGGCACGATCATGGCCGCGACCACCGCCACAGCCGCCGGCGTGAAGCTCAGCCCGACCGAAGCCGCGACCGTCAACTGCCCCAGGACCCGGGTGATGACCGGCGGCGCGAGCCGGACCCCGGCAATGCTGAGGACCATCGAGAACAGGAGCGCCCCGATCAGAAACGGCAGCGGCACCTTCAGCCAGTCGAGCAGGGCGCCGCAGATGATGGCACCGAGATAGACCGCCAGGAGCCGCAGGGCCGCAGATGCCCCGGTCATTTGCATACCATGGCCTACAGAAATCTCATTATCCCCGTGTTACGCCTTTCCGCGCCGGGTTACCAGCACCGGCGGAACACGGCGCGGTTGCATTGCCGCGCCAAAGCCGTTTTGATGACCGTCCGGCTCCGCTGCCTGTCCGCCGATCCGCCCCGCCGCCGCTGCCGATCCGCAAAGCCGCGCTCCATCCCCCAGCCCGAGGCCGCCATGCAACAGCCCGAGATCCACGACCCGACCGTCTGCACCCTTGGCGAGGGGCCGCTTTGGCATCCGGAACGCGAACAGCTATACTGGTTCGACATCATCGAGCGCCGTCTTCTGACCCGCGAGAACGGCGCGACGCGAAGCTGGACGTTCGAGGGGCATGTCTCGGCCGCCGGCTGGATCGACCGGCGCCACCTGCTGATCGCCTCGGAGACCGGGCTCTTGCGCTTCGATCTCGACAGCGGGCGCAGCGAGCTGCTTGTGCCGCTGGAGGCCGACAACCCGGTCACCCGGTCCAACGACGGGCGCGCCGATCCGCAGGGCGGGTTCTGGATCGGAACGATGGGCAAGGGGCTGGAGCCGGCGGCGGGCGCGATCTATCGCTTCTATCGCGGCGAGGTCCGGCGGCTCTTTGCCGGTATCACCGTGCCCAATGCGATCTGTTTCGCCGCTGACGGGCAGGCGGCGTTTTTCGCCGACACCCGAAAACAGCGGATCTGGCGTCAGGGTCTCGATGCCGAAGGCTGGCCGCAGGGGGCGCCGCAGGTTTTTGTGGATATGGTCGCCGACGGGCTGAACCCCGACGGCGCGGTGATCGACGCCGCGGGCGTGCTGTGGAACGCCCAATGGGGCGCGGCGCGGGTCGCGGCCTATGGCCCGGACGGGCGGTTCCTGCACGCCATCGCCTTCGCCGCGGAAAAGACCACCTGCCCGGCCTTCGGCGGGCCCGATCTGGGCACGCTTTACTGCACCTCGGCCAGCGAGGGGCTCGATGCCGACGCGCGCGCGGCTCATCCCGCGGCGGGCGCGACCTTTGCCGTGCGCCTGAAGGCCCGCGGCCAGCGGGAGCATCGCGTCATTCTCTGACCCCGGCCCCTGAGCGGCCTTCCGGGGCGACCGCGATGCACACCTGCCCCTCAGCCGCCCCGGCGTGCGGCGATCAGACGATCCACCGCGGCGCTCACACGGTCCAGATGCGCGGCGCGCTGCGCAGGCGTGGTGGTGTCGATCAGATAGAGGCTCGCCTGTGCGACCCGGCAGCGCCGGGCACAGAGCATCCGCAGCCCGCGCAAGAGCGTGCGCCGCCCCGGCGCGCCGGTCAGAAAGCTCGCCCAGCGGCTGGCCCCGCAAGTGGTGAAGACGCCGAGCGCCCTCACATGGCGCAGCCCCGGGCGGATCGGCCCGCCTTCGGCGACGTCAAAGGCCACACCCGGCAGGAGAACCCGGTCCAGCCAGCCCTTCAGCATCGCCGGCAGCCCGTGCCACCATGTGGGGTAAATGAAGATCAGCGTGTCACACCACTGCAGATCGGCCACCTGCCGGGCGACAGCCGCGCGGTTCGCGGGGCTGTCGGCATAGCCGCGCCATTCGGCGCGGCTCAGCACCGGATCGAAACCCTCGGCATAAAGGTCATGCAGCCGCACCTCGGCCCCCGCTTCGGCCAGCCGCGCCAGCACCCGGTCACGGATCGCGGCGGTGAAGCTGTCGGGGTCGGGGTGGCAATGGATCACCAGCGCGCGCGGCATCAGATCTCGCGCCGCACGGCGCTTTCGTGCCATTTGCGCAAGAGCAGATGGCTGAGCAGCGACAGTCCGGCAAAGATGATCACCCCCGCCACCGCGATCAGGATCAGCGCGGCGAACATGCGCGGCACGTTGAGCCGGTAGCCCGCCTCCAGAATGCGAAACGCAAGGCCCGAGCGGATGCCGCCCGTGCCCGCCACATATTCCGCCACCACCGCCCCGATCAGCGAAAGCCCCCCCGCGATCCGCAGCCCGCCGAGGAAATAGGGCAGGGCCGAGGGCAGGCGCAGGTACCGCAGGGTCTGCCAGCGGCTCGCCCCGTAGATGCGGAACAGGTCGCGCAGGTTGTGATCGGCTGAATTCAGCCCCAGCGTGGTGTTGGACAGCACCGGAAAGAAGGCCACCAGCCAGGCGCAGATCAGAAGCCCCGCCATCCGGTTTTCCACATAGATGAAGATCAGCGGCGCGATCGCCACGATCGGCGTGACCTGCAGGATCACCGCATAGGGGTAGAACGACATCTCCACCAGCCGGCTCTGGGTGAAAAGGATCGCAAGCCCCACCCCGCCGATCACCGCGGCCGCAAGCGCCATGCCGGTGATCTGCAGCGTCACGAGCAGCGCGTCGAACAGGATCGGCCAGTCGCTGACCAGCGTGCGCGCCACGAGCCCCGGCCCGGGCAGGATATAATGGGGAATGGCGTTCCAGACGACGACCCGGTCCCACAGCCAGATCGCCAGAACCATGACCAGCGCCGGCAGCAGCCAGCGCCCGATCCGCTCGGCGCGCGAACGGCGCCGGCGCGCGCGATGCTCGGCATCCGGCGCGTCC
>SKUV01000080.1 GCA_007129775.1 Paracoccaceae bacterium
CACCCGGCGCGCGCGAAGCGGATCAAATACTATGAGGACGCCAAGCTGCGCCATCTCTTCGAGGGGCAGAGCGGCGATTACCCCTTGCCGCTGGGGGGCAAGCTGAATGCACAGGATGCGGCCGAGATCGATGATCGCGTGGCAGCCATCGTGCAGCGGCGGACGGAAGGTATGATCGCTGAAAAACGGGTGGGGTTGGGAAGTGAGGCCGCGCCAACGATCAACACAACGCCCAGCCCGAGGCCGCGCCGCGTAAGCGGTTCGTTGATGGCGGCACAGATCATCGACATCTCAGGCTTCGATCCCGCCAAGGCGCCAAAGCCGATCTTCCAGCGCGCGACAAAGGCACCGCCACTGTTGAAACTGCGCAGCGGACGCAGCAGTCAGATCCTCCAAAAAGCAAAGCTCATCGCGCCAACGCCTGAGAATTGCGAGGCGATCGAACGCATTGCGGATATTCTGGGAGGTGATGCTGAGAGTGCGGCTGCATGAGGGAGAAACACTTTGCACCCCCTGTTTGATGTGAACAGGGGGCGGCAAAGCAAGAAATGGATATGGTATATTGTGCGACCGTGCTGCTGTTTTCGTAAAGCCGTGCATGCTGGAGCGAATTGATTTCGCTCCATAATTTACTCAAGGAAAACCATTTCGGTCACCGAGAACATATCCTTGGGCACGATACGATGAAGACCTTCAGCGTATCGTGCTCGTATCCACTCGCCGTTGTCGCGATAGGTCCAGAACACATTCCGGTATTCCCGGTGTTGGACCCTGATCTTGTCAAGGTTTCTGTCAGAGTGCAGGCGGCCAGTATCACCGTCATCTTTTATCTCGACCAGTGCGATTGCGTTTGGAGTGGCGCGCCCTGCGACCCCAACAACAAAGTCAGGGAAAAAATTCTTCCCACTGGGTAGAACCATTCTGGTGGCCCAACGTTCATTCTCTGGGTTGCGCATCCACCAGAGCACGGTACCCGTCCCGTCTTGATCGAGAACTTCCGCGAATTTCTGCTCTTCCTGGTTCAAGCGTGCGGGGAAAACGCCATAGGCAGATTTTCGTGCGGTCGGCAGGCCATCAGGGCCAAAATAGCTGTCTGGGATTGGCTCTGCATCTGACAGGCGCACATTGCGCCCCTGCGCGGTTTTCATCGCCTCCTTCAGTTTTTCCGGTTCCCCCATCACGGCCAAGTCCAGAGCGCGGCGCAAGTCACGCTCCTCCGCGTCAATACCCTCATCATCAACTACACGGCGCAGCTCGGTGATCAGGGCGCGCTTCAGCAGACGTGGATCGATAGCATCGTTGAAATTGAAAGCCATTTGCGCCTTCTCGGCAACCCGAGCATTCGACAACCTCAATCGTAGATCGACTTCCTCAGTCATGTCCGAGACGAACAGGTCACGCAGGCTCATTTTGGCCTTGGTTCTGCGCTTTTGCAGAAGCGATACGATGTTTGAAGTCTTGCAAAACAGCTTCGCAATATCATCGACCAGCTTGTCCGCGCTGCCCGGATCAGGTGGCAACTCGCGCCAAAGACCTTTGGGCAAGTCTATATCAGTACGCAAAGGATATGGGCGCAGGTTGGGCTTGGCTGGCGTGCTGGCTTCTGCCGCTGGGCGTTCGGTTTCCGGGAGGTTTCCGAACAACGGGGTCTGCGTCATCTGCTGCCAAGCCTCGCCCGCAAGGATAGCGCGATCCTGTTCGGCGTCCGGCAGCTCCGCGACCTCAGACTTTACCAGGCCGATTTCGATCAGATTCGAGAGCCGCAACTGGCGGTCTTCCGGGCTGGAAGGGACTGGCGGCTGATATTGCGTTGTCGAGACGTTGGCCGACATTCCAAGCGGCTTCGGAGCATTGCCAAATTCAACCACATCCAATCGATCAGTGATCAGCTCGATGCTCTGGCGTACGGCCTTGACCTCTTCGACAGCGGCATCGAGCCCCGTTTGCATGTCAGGATCAGTCAGAAAAACATAGCCGCGATCCAGCAATGCGTCCTGGCCGTGGAAAGGGCGGATCAGGGGATGCACGCGCATGATGCGACCAACAATCTGAAGGCCGAATTCCTTGCCCCTGTTCGGGCGCACCGATACCAGCGTCCATGCGCGGGGCGCATCGAATCCTGTGGCCACTGCGACCTTGAAGATCAGCACTTCCTTGTCAGGGTCATAGGCGAGCGTGTGAAAATCCGGATCAGGCTGACCTGAGGTATGTGTTGCAATGGCGGATTCGGGCACGCCAACCTCGATCAGCTTATCGCGCACACGGTCAACCGGATCATCACCGCCTGCGGCTTGATCTTCGACCTGCACAAGCATCAGCGGTGTGAGCGCGATCCCGCGATCAGCCAGACGGGCTTTGATGCGCAAATGCTGCGTCCATCCGGCTGTCAGAGTGGCTTGTTCGTGATCGACCAGATCTCGGTCTGCATCGCTCATCCGGATCACGCCCATCATCAGGCCAACCTTGTTCAGGCCGGCATCGACGACATCTCCACGCGGCACAATCACACGGCTGGCAACCTCGATCCCTGCTTTGGCTTCGAACGCCTCCAGCTTGTCGTCATTGGGCGTCGCCGTCGCCAACACAGTGAAGTCGGGCTTCAAAGTGTTCAGATAGAAATCCGCTGCAGCCTTGGCTGAAGAACCAAAATAGAGATGCGCCTCATCAATTACGACGCCGACGAAAAACCCGTCATCGCGCAGTGTCGCGATCATATCGTCAAGCGACAGGGCGTTCTCTTTGGTCCGACGCACCTTGCGCGCGTCTTTGTTGTTCGCGGCGACCGCACTCCAGGTCTGCACGAACACATCGCCGTCGCGTGTGCCAACAGGCTCGCGATCCTTCGAGATATCGCGCACCCGCAAGGCCCCGCATTGATCGACGATTGCATCGCGGGTTTGTGTGACAAGCCCTGCATAAGGTGCGAACCAGAACCAGACGACAGGCCGTGATAACGCCCCGCGCAACCCTTCCAGAACACGCCCGAGCACCAGCGTCTTGCCCGAGCCTGTTGGCGCTTGCAGCAAGGTGACGCCGCTTTTCAGGGCGATTTCCTGCCGGTGTTCCGGGCGGTCATCGTGGTATTCCGCCACCTTGCGGATCACGCCAGTCAGCGCATCGACCGCGCGGGTCTGGTATCCGGCCAGTGCGTAGCGCCCAGTACTCATTGCTGGAAGCCCCGTACCAGCGTGTCGCGGACAGACCGGATTTCGACTTCGACATCGCCCAGTTCCCGCGCCAGTTGCCCCGGTGCCCAGGCATAAACAAATACGTTCTGGCGCGACCTTTCGCGCAGCCATTCCAGCAGTGCAGCGTCAAATCGGTCCACCATGACCAGTGTCACGCCATCGCCTTCATGCGCATTCCAGGGGATCGCGTCATCATAGAGCGTCAACGGCAGGCCGTGCAGGGTTTCCAGCGCGGCCCATGCATCCTTGGGGGCAAGATCGTAATCCAGATCCTCAAATGCGATTTCGCGTGTACGCAGATAAGCGAAGGGCGCGGCGAGATCGGCATATTTTGGATCGTCACTGGCATTCAGCCGCCGGACACGTTCGGCGGTCACATCGCGGCACAAGTTCTTGTCCGGTTCATCCTCTGTCGCCTCGGTCGAAGAGACCATGATGAAGCGGCGGTCGCCACCATCCTCGGCGTTCAGTTCCATCACAGCCTGTGCGGTGGTAGCGGAGCCAGCGAAGAAATCGAGGACGATATCGCCCGGGCCAGTCGACTGGCGCACGAGCTCGCGGATCAGGGAGACGGGCTTGGCATAGTTGAAGGCTTTCGAACCGAACACTGTTCGCACAGTCTTGGCGCCTTCATCATTTGTCCCCGAAACCATCACATTTTCTGGATTGGATTTTGTCTTTACGTCACTTTTCGAAATCACCCATGATGATAAAGGCTGCGTCGGGTTTCTGAGATCTTTTTTGAATCTCTTGAACCGCGGCGCACCAAAACCGACGGGCTTCCCCACCCAGAACTCGAGGTTAGGTAAATCTTTCCTCAGGAGCGGCGTGCCGCCTCTCTTTGGAACATCGCCGCTGTCGATAGCGCTCAGAAGCTCCTCCAACGAATTCCAGCACTCAATCCTTTGGTCCTCTGGAAACCAAATTCGTTTTTCTTCGATCATTTGTTCGATTGGTGCTGCCTGTAGCCGCTGTCCAGGCTTCAAGTTTGCCTTTGAAGCATAAACCCAAACGCGGTCAGGGTTTGGTGGATACCAAACATTCAAGTCCGGATCATGGATTGGATAAAACAAATTAGGGCGCTCATGTCGATCAAATCCTAAAGTCAGGTTGTCTTTTGTCCAG
>SKUV01000279.1 GCA_007129775.1 Paracoccaceae bacterium
AGGCGCCCGCCACCCCGGCGCCGGGCCGGCCCGCCCGGGGCCGCGTACTGTAAAGCCCCCGCCCTGCCCCGCGACGCAACGCGAAGGAGCCGCAAGACACATGACCAAGCGCCCCCACGAACTGAACGACCCGGTCGAGGAAAACCGCGCGCTGCAGGAAACCGAAAGCCGCATCGCCATCGCCGGCCATCCGCTGCATGCGATGCTGGTGGCCTTTCCCATCGCGCTGACCCTGTCGGTGCTGGGCGCCGATCTGTTCTACTGGTGGACGGGCGATCCCTTCTGGCCGCGCGTGGCCGGCTGGGCGGCCTTCGGCGCCTTTCTCATGGGCGTCGTGGCGGGGGTGACGGGCACGGCGGAACTGCTGATCGTGCCCGGCATCCGCAACCGTTCGGCCAGTTGGACCCATTTCATCCTGGCGGTGATGCTTCTGTCGGTGATGGGGGCGAACTGGGCGATCCGGATCGGCGCACCCGAGGCGGCGGTCCTGCCGCTGGGGCTGATGCTGTCGGTGCTTGCGGCGGGGCTGACCGTGGTCACCGGGTGGCATGGCGGCAAGCTGGTCTTCGACTACCAGATCGGCACGAGGCGCTGAGCGCGGAACCCGGCGCGGGCTTGCGCGTTGCTGCCCCATGACATCGAAACCCGACCCCGCCGCGCCCCGGACGGGCGCAGGCCCCGCCCTTCAGGCCGAGGCGCAGGACACGGCGCGCTCCCATCAGCCACCGCTCGACCGCCCGCCGGTGGTCTGGAGCCATGGCTTGGCGATCCTCGCGCTGGGCATCCTCGCCATCGTCGCGCCCTTCGCGGTGCTGCGTCTGGCCGGGCCCGCGCCCTCGGGCGGAGTGATCTGGGTTTTCAGCATGGGGCTGGGCTTCGGCGCGTTGGGGCTGGCGGCGCTGCAATTCGTGCTGACGGGCCGGATGCGCTGGGTCACGCATCCTTTCGGCGCCGATATCGTCTATCTGGCCCATCGTTATCTCAGTTGGGGTGCGCTGGCGCTGATGCTGGGTCATTTCGGTCTGCTTTACGTGTTTCACGAGCCCGCGCTCGGGGTGCTGAACCCGCTTAAGGCGCGCTGGGAGTTGACGACGGGCCGTCTGTCGCTTGTCTGTTTCGCCGGGCTGATCGTAACCTCGGAATTCCGCAAATGGCTGGGGCTGCGGCACGAGTATTGGCGCGCGCTGCATCTGGCGCTGGCGCTGAGCGGGATGCTGGCGGCGATTGCCCATGTGCTGGGCGTGGGCAATCTGACCGATACGCCCGCCAAACGCGCGCTCTGGCTGGGGGTGACGCTGGGGTTCATGGCGGTGCTGGTGCACACCCATCTGCTGCGCCCCCTCCATCAGGCCCGCAACCCGTGGCGCGTGGTGGCCAACCGGGCCGAGCGCGGCGGTGTGCACACGCTGGAACTGGCGCCCGAGGGCCGGGTGCCGCGGCGCTGGAAACCCGGGCAGTTCGCATGGCTCAGGATCGGCCGCGCGCCCTTTTCGCTGATCGAGCACCCGTTCACGATCTCGACCGCGCCGGAGAAGGGGCCGAACCTGTCCTTTTCGATCAAGCCGCTGGGCGATCACTCCAGGGCCCTGACGGAAACGCCGGTGGGTGCGCGCGCCCATGTGGACGGCCCCTACGGCGCCTTTTCCATCGACCGGTTGGCCGGCGCCGAAGGCTTCGTGATGATCGCCGGCGGCGTCGGCATCACGCCCATTCTGTCGAACCTGCACGCCCTGCAGGCCCGGGGCGACCCGCGCCCCGTCATCCTGATCTATGCCAGCCCCACATGGGAGGCGGCGAGTTTCCGCGAGGAACTGGACGCGATGCGCGCGCAGCTTTCGCTGACGCTGGTCCATGTGATCGAAAGCCCGCCCGACGGCTGGCAGGGCGAAAGCGGCCGGATCGACGGGGCGCTGCTGCGCCGCCACCTGCCGGCCCGCACCCGTGAATGGCCGCACATGCTCTGCGGGCCGGGGCCGATGCTCGACAGCCTGCGGGCGGAATTGCGCGCCATGGGCGTGGCCCGGCGGCATGTGGATTACGAGATTTTCGAACTGGTCTGAGACCGGCCGAAGGCCCGCGAACCGATGCACAGGCGCGCCCGCCCCGCCGCGCCGGCACAGCCGACAGGACCCGCCATGCGCCCGACCCTTGCCCTGAGCTTTGCCCTGTTCCTGACCCTGCTGGCCATTGGCCTCGCCGGCTGGATGGCGTTGATGCCCGGCTGAATCGCCCCATGTTGCAGTGCCATACACAGGAGAACCCCATGAAGGACCGTGCCGAAAGCCTGCTCGACGGGTTTCTGGAGCAGATCGCGCGCGCCACGCCGGTGACACCGAATTCCTGCACGCCGTCGCCGAGGTCGGCCGCGATGTGCTGACCACCGAAAAGGCCAGCGCCACCTTCACCGCCACGCGGGTGCTGGAGCGGCTGTGCGAGGCCGACCGGATCATCGCCTTTCGCGTCGAATGGCGCGACGATGCCGGCGCGGTGCGGGTCAACCGCGGCTGGCGGGTGCAGCAGACCAACCTGCTCGGCCCCTACAAGGGCGGTCTGCGCTGGGATTCGGGGGTGGATCTGTCGGTGCTGAAGTTTCTCGCCTTCGAACAGGCGTTCAAGAACGCGCTCACCGGCCTGCCGCTGGGCGCAGCCAAGGGCGGCGCCGATTTCGACCCGGCCGGCCGCTCCGAGGCCGAGATCGAGCGCTTCGCCACCGCCTTCATGGCCGCGCTCGCCCCCCATATCGGCCCCGATCTGGACGTGCCGGCGGGCGATATCGGGGTGGGCGCGCGCGAATTGGGGATAATGAGCCGGGTCTGGTCGCGCCAGAACGGCGGGCGCTGGGGCGGGGCACTGACCGGCAAGCCCCCGTCGCTTGGCGGCAGCGCCATGCGGGCCGAGGCCACGGGCTACGGGCTGATCCATTTCACCCGCGCGATGCTGGCCGAGATCGGCGACGATCCGGAAGGCAAACGCATCGCCATTTCCGGGCGCGGCAATGTCTCGGAACATGCCGTGCGCAAGGCGATGGCGCTGGGCGCAAAGGTGGTCACGCTGTCGGGCCGCGCCGGCACATGGGTCGCGCCCGACGGGCTGGGCGCCGATGCGCTCGACTGGCTTCTGGCGGCGCGGGGGGATGCGGCGGGCGACCCGCCCGCGGCGCTGGGCCTGCGGTTTGTCGAAGGCGCGCGGCCATGGGCCGAAGGCGCGGCGGAGGGCGCCGAGATCGCCCTGCCCTGCGCCACGCAGAACGAACTCGGGCTTGAGGATGCGCGCGCGCTGGCCGATGGGGGCTGCCGGCTACTGGCCGAAGGCGCGAACATGCCGCTTACCGCGAAGGCCGAGGCCCATCTGACCGGCGACGGCGTGATTCAGGCGCCCGGCAAGGCCGCCAACGCCGGCGGCGTCGCCGTCTCGGGGCTGGAGATGCAGCAGAACGCGGGTTATGCCCGCTGGCCGGCCGAGCGGGTGGACAGCGCCCTGCGCGAGATCATGTGCGACATTCACGCCGCGCTGAAGGCCGAGCGTGCGGGATGCTGCACCCCCTCGGGCGGCATCGATTACCGCCGCGCCGCCAATGTCGCGGGCTACCGGAGGCTGGCCCGGGCCATGGTGGATGCGGGCGTCTGAGCCAAGCCGCTGCCCGTAACCACGCCCTTGCCGCACAGGCGGGGCGGAACCGGATCCCGCGCCGCGCGTTCTTTTTCTGAACGCAAACAGGAACGGAGACCCGACATGGCCCGACAGACCGGAGAAAACACAGACGTCGAGGAGGTGAACGAAAAGGTCGCCAAGCTGAAGCGGACGGCATCGGATTCGGCCGAAACAGCCTCGGGTCTGGCCGATCTCGCCTATGACGAATTGCAGGAGCAGCTGGACAGCCTGCGCAGCGATCTGGCCGATCTGTCGGACACGCTGACCCGCGCGGCCGAGAAATCCGCCAGGAAGGCCGCGAAGACCGCGCGCCGGAAGGGCCGCAAGGCCGCCGCCAAGGCCGGCAAGACCGTGACCTATTCCGCCGACCAGATGGAGCGGATGCTGGCCGATGCCGAAGGGTTCGCCCGCAAGCGCCCCGGCGTGACGCTGGGCCTTGCCGCGGGCGCGGGCTTTCTGCTGGCGCTGGCGATGTCGCGGCGCTGACGATGCTGCTTGCGCGGCAGTTGCGCCGCAAGGCCGAATGGCACGCCCGGCGCTTTACCCTGATGGTGGCGGGCGTGGCGCTGCTTGCGCTCGGCGGCGGGTTCCTCGTGGCCGCGCTCTGGCAAGCCTTGGCCGCGCATTTCTCGCCGCTTGCCGCGACGCTCGTCTGCGCCGCG
>SKUV01000134.1 GCA_007129775.1 Paracoccaceae bacterium
ATCACCGTCAGGGGCCGGCCGCAGGCGGCGCGGATCAGCGCCTGCAACTGCATCCGCATCACCCCGGGCTTGTCGAGCCCCACCCGGATCGCCCGCCAGCCCAGCGCCGGGTTCGGCTCTTCCCGTGGCTTCATGTAGGGCAGCACCTTGTCCGAGCCGATGTCGAGCGTGCGAAAGACCACCCGCTTGCCACCCGCCGCATCCATCACCCGGGCGTATATCGCCGCAAGCTCGCCCCGCCGGGGCATGTTGTTGCGCACCAGAAACTGCAATTCGGTCCGAAACAGCCCCACCCCTTCGGCCCCCGACCCGGCGAGCGAGGGCAGATCGGCCATCAGCCCGGCATTCATGTGCAGGCTCACGACGCTGCCGCAGCGCGCCTGCGCGGGCTTGTCGCGCAGCCCGGCATAGCGTTTCTGCGCCTCCGCATGCATCGCGATCTTGTCGCGAAAGGCCGTGACGATGCTGTCCTCGGGCCGCAGATGGACGACGCCGGCGGTTCCGTCCACGAGGATCGGGTCGCCGTTCAGGGCCTCGGCGGTGATCCCTCGCGCCTGGATGACCAGCGGAATGGCCAGCGCCCGCGCCACCACGGCGGCGTGGCTGCCGACCGAGCCCTCCTCCAGCACGACACCGCGCAGGCGCCGGCCCACATCGAGCAATTCGCCCGGCCCGATGCTGCGCGCCACGAGGACGGGGTTTTCCGGCATCTCTGCCCCGGTTTCGGTGCCCTGACCGGTGAGGATGCGCAACAGCCGGTTCGACAGATCGTCGAGGTCGTGCAGGCGGTCGCGCAGATAGGCATCGGGCACCTGCTGCAGCCTCGAGCGGGCGCTGGATTGCTCCTTTTCCACCGCCGCCTCGGCCGACAGGCCAAGGCCGATATCCTCTTCCATCCGGCGCAGCCAGCCGCGCGAATGGGCAAAGGCGCGGTAGGCCTGCAGCACCTCCATATGGTCCTTGTCGGGGGTGCGCCCGGCCCGTTGCAGCAACTCGTCGACCGACACGCGCAGCCGGCCCACCGCGTCACGCAGCCGTTCGACCTCGATCTCGGGGTCGTCGGCCACGGGGTTGGTGACGACGACGCGCGGCTCGTGCAGCCAGACATGCCCCTCCGCCGCGCCTTCCTGCCCCGAGATGCCGCGAAACATCACCGGCTGCTGATGCGGGCGCGCCAGTGCCGCGCCCTCGCCCACAAAGGCGCCAAGCTCCGCCATCTCGGCGATGACCATGGCGACGACTTCGAGGCCATAGACCTCGTCCTCGGAAAACTGGCGCGCATCGCGCGACTGCACGACCAGAACGCCCAGCCTTTCGCCCAGCCGCTGGATCGGCACGCCGAGGAACGAGGAATAGATTTCCTCGCCGGTCTCGGGCATGTAGCGAAAGCCCGGCATGGCCGGGGCGTCGCCGGTGTTCACGGGCCGCGCGCTCAGCGCGACCTTGCCCACAAGCCCCTCGCCCAGCCGCATCCGCGTCTTGTGCACGGCATCCGGCTTCAGCCCTTCGGTGGCGCATAATTCCAGCGTTTCGGGATCGCGGAACAGATAGATGGAGCACACTGCGGTGCCCATCGAATCGGCAATGATATGGGTGACGCGGTCAAGCCGTTCCTGCCCGGCGCCGGGTTCGGCGAGGGTGTCGCGCAACCGCCGCAGCAATTTGCGGCTTTCGGTCTCCAGACGCTCCGGCATGATCCTCCGCCGACCTTTCGCCGCCCTCGACACCCCGCATCGGCGCCGGCCCGATTGCCGGGGCCGGGCTGTCAGCTGGCCTTGTCCAGTTCGAACGCATCATGGAGCGTCTGTACCGCAAGCTCCATGTATTTCCTGTCGATCAGCACCGAAATCTTGATTTCCGAGGTGGTGATGACGTTGATGTTGATGCCTTCGCGCGCAAGTGCCTCGAACATCCGCGCCGCGACGCCGGCATGGCTGCGCATCCCGATCCCCACGACCGAGATCTTGGCCACATCGGTATCGGCCACCAGTTCCCCGAACCGGAAACTCCCCCGCTCGCGCGCTGCCAGAATCGCCTTTTCGGCGCGCGCCACCTGATCGACCGGGCAGGAAAAGGTCATGTCGGTGTGACCTTCCTCGCTGATGTTCTGCACGATCATGTCCACATTCACGCCGGCATCGGCGAGCGGGCCGAAGATCGCCGCGGCGATGCCGGGCTTGTCGGCCACCTGCATCAGCGACATCTTGGCCTCGTCGCGCGAATGGGCGATGCCGGATACAACACGCGATTCCATGATTTCCTCCTCGTCGCACAGGATCGTGCCCGATGATTCGTCCGTCTGCTCGAAACTCGACAGCACGCGCAGCGGCACCTTGTAGCGCATCGCCAGTTCGACCGAGCGCGTCTGCAGCACCTTGGCGCCGAGGCTGGCAAGCTCCAGCATCTCTTCATAGGTGATCCGGTCGAGCTTGCGTGCCTTGCGGCTGATGCGCGGGTCGGTGGTATAGACGCCGTCCACATCGGTGTAGATGTCGCAGCGCGTGGCATCGAAGGCCGCGGCAAACGCCACCGCCGTGGTGTCCGAGCCGCCCCGACCAAGCGTGGTGATCCGGCCCTCGGGGCTGATCCCCTGAAAGCCCGCGACCACGGCCACCCGCATGCCTTCGGCGAATTTCGCGTCTATGGCCTGGCGCGGGATGTCCAGTATCCGCGCCGCGCCATGGGCCGAACTGGTGCGCAGCGGCACCTGCCAGCCCTGCCAGCTGCGCGCCGGCACGTCCATTTCCTGCAGCGTCAGCGCCATCAGCCCGGCGGTCACATTCTCGCCCGACGACACCACCGCATCGTATTCCCGCGCGTCATAAAGCGGCGAGATACCCGAGACCCAGCCCACAAGCTCGTTGGTCTTGCCGGCCATGGCCGAGACGATCACGATCACGTCGAAGCCGCCTTCGACCTCGCGCGCGACCTTCTCCGCGGCGTTGCGGATGCGCGCCGGATCGGCGACGGAGGTGCCCCCGAACTTCATCACCAGCAAAGGCATGTCCCGCCCGCCCGTTACCCGAAACCGCGGCACAGTTACGCCAAGTGCCGCCAGCGCGCAAGCGCCCGAAGCCGGCCATCATCCTGCCCTGTTGCCGCGCCACTGCTGCGGCTATCCTGCGCACCGCGCCCGCCCCGAACGCGCCGGGGTGCCCGGAAAAGACCTGCGAATTATGGCGATATCATGCCCGAAGACCTGAGCGTAACCGAGGAAAGCACCTGGTCGGAAGCCGAGGCCGCAGCCTTCGGCAACCCGCTTCTGGATCATGCGGCGGCCTTCATTCCGGCCTCGCGCCGCTCCACCCGGCTGACGCTGGCCAAGGTGCGGCGCGGCGCGGAACTTGTGGGGGTGGCGCCGGTCCTGGTGCTGCGGCGTTATCGCGGCACGCGCCTGCTGCGCCCGGATCTGGCGGCGCGCTACGATCCGCTTTTCGGTCGCGTGGCGCGGGCCACACAATGCCTCGTGGAGACGTCGTTCATGGGCTATCTGGACGCGCAGCCCTTCTTTGCCGTCGATCCCGGGGACCGCGCGGCGGTGCGTGCCGCGGTGATCGCCCATTTGCAGCGCCGGCGCGATCTGGACACGATCCTCGTGACCGAGCCGGCGGCCGGCGCGCCGGCGCTGCCGCCGGGTTTCGATGCCTTTTTGCAACTTCCGCTGATCCGGACCGAGACCGCGGGTTTCGCCGAACATGCCGAGTGGCTCGCGGCGCAGGGCGCCAAGCGGCGGCGCAATGCGCGTGCGGAACAGGCGCTTCTGGCGAAGGCCGACGCCGAGGTGGCGGTGCACGGGCCCGGGATGCCCCGACGGCTGCGCGACCGGATGCACGCATTGCTGATCAACTCGGCGCGCGCCAATGCCGAGGGCGGCATCGTCGTGCCCTACGAGATCCTGATGAACGATTATGACAGTTTCCTGCGCCAGCGGTTCCATGCACTCACGATCTCGGTCGGCGGCCGGGTCGCGGGGTTCTTCGCCTACATTCCCCGCGACGGGGTGATGCATCAGGTCCATGGCGGGCTGGATTACGAGATGGGGCCGGCGATCAAGGTCTATCCGAACCTGATGCACGCGGCGGTGGACCATGCCATCCGCAATGGCTTTCGCGCGGTGACGTTCGGGCCGCAGAACAACGAGGCCAAGCGCCGCGCCGGGGATGCCCATCCCGTGCGCAGCGCGCTGTGGTGCCGCAGCGCGCTCAACCGCTGGGTGGCGGGGCGCATGATCGACAAGCTGCAAGTCTATACCGGGCGCCCCTGATGCCTGCGGCCGAGCCGGGCCGCGCCCGCGCCGCCCGCCCACCCACCCC
>SKUV01000117.1 GCA_007129775.1 Paracoccaceae bacterium
GACAGGCAAGGCCGCCACGCTCTCGGGCACCACCAGATTGCCTTCGCGCAACTGCTTGCGCCAATCGTAGATCTGCCAGCGGGTGGTGCCGTGCTTGCGAGCAGTATCGGCAACCGTCACCCCGGGCATCATGCTCTCCGCCGCGATCCGCGCCCGTCCCGCCTTGGTGCGCCGCCGCCGACCGCGCGGCCCCTCAATCACCTCCAGCCGGGAAACTCCAACACCCCTTGAGCCGTCCAAATGGACGCCCATTTTGCCGTCTACTTCCAAAATCCACACCCTCCGTCACGCGCATGCGCACAGAATGGCCGGATCAAGTCAGAAATGGCAGAAGGGGAGCGGCGTCGCGCTTACGAACGTCTCACGAACAAAAAAGTCCCACTTTTGCCCAGGCGCGCGAACGGCGGGACGATGCCACCCCTAAACCCATTGATATCATTCACGCTGAGAGGTGCTTTGGTGCCCGGGGGCGGATTTGAACCACCGACACGAGGATTTTCAGTCCACTGCTCTACCCCTGAGCTACCCGGGCACGGGAAGGCTGTTTCGCCTTGGGTGGGCCGTAACTAGACGAGGGGAAAAACGGTGTCCAGAGGCAATTTGGCCATTTTCGCCGGGGCCGGGGGCGGGGCGCTTGCGGTGCAGGCCCGGGGGGCGGATGGCGGCATGTTCCGGCGGGCAGGGCGGTGCGGGCGGGTGATGGACTGGCCTGATTGCGTGCCGTTGGCGATTGCGGCTCCGGCTGAGGCGATCCGCGCGCGATCCGCGGGCACGGCGCGGTCAGGGCGCAAGCAGGCTGCGCAGGGCGGGGCGGTCGCGCCGGCGCTGAAGCTCGAAATTGCCAAGGGGCGTCCAGCCGGCGAGGGTGATCTCGGCCCCGTCCTTGCGGATGGCGGCACGCAGGGCCTGTTCCAGCACATTGCGGTCGCGTTTCGGCATTGGCGCGAAATCCACCGTGATCTGGCCGCCGAGGCCACGCAGGCGCAACTGCCGCGGCAGGTCGCGCGCGGCGGCGAGGTTGGCCTTGAGCCCCGCGGCGGGCGAGGTGTCGGCGCCGGTGTTCACATCCACCGCGACCAGCGCGCGCGTGGGCTCGATGATCATATGGGCGCCGCCGGGAAGGTCCGCGCGGTCGCGCAGCAACGCGTCGAGCATCGCCTCGACCCCGAGTGCCGCGAGCGCATCAGGCCCCTGTTCGAGCAGATCGGGCAGCGGATGGGCCCAGTCGCGCCATGCCAGATCATGGGGCCCGGGCGCATCCAGAAGCCGTTCGGGCGGGCCGTCGGTATCGGCCAGCAGCCGCTCTGCCAGCGCGCGCAATTCGGCGAGTTCGCCGGCGATCTCGGTGTCGTCGGCATCGGCGGCGGCGGAGCGCAGGATCAGCCCGAGCCCGGCATCGGCGCCGTCCATGCCGGCCCGGGCGATGGCATCGAGCCGCGCCCGGGGCTCAGGCTCGCGGATGGCGCGCGAGATGTTGATCCCCGGCGCCCCGGGCGTCAGGATCACCGTGCGGCCCTTGATCAGAAGGCGCGTGGTCACCGGCACGGCCTTGCCGGGCTCCGCCGGGCCGGCGACCTGCACGATCACCCGCGCACCGGGGGCAAGGCCCCGGGTCTGGCGCAGAAAGCCCTTTGCGCCGCCGGGCAGGTCCACAAAGGCGCCGCCGAGGCCCTTGACCGGCCGGCCCACCACCGCGCGCAGGATGGTTTCGGGCGCGGGCGGGGCGGTTTCAGCCTCCGGCGGGGCGAGCAGCAGATCCTCCAGCCGCCCGTCGTGCAGCCGCGCCGCAAGCTCGCGTCCGCCGAACCGGCCCAGCACCAGCACCCGCCCCTTCATGACCCCTCCGCCACACGCTGCGCGAAGACCGGATAGCCCGCCGCGGCCAATAGCTGCGCGGTCTCGGCCAGCGGCAGACCCACGACCCCGGTGAACGATCCCGATATCCACGGGATGAAGGCCCCGGCCGGGCCCTGAATGCCGTAGCCGCCGGCCTTGCCGCGCCAGTCCCCGCTGGCGAGATAGGTGTTCAGTTCCACATCCGACAGCCGTTTCATCGCCACGGTGGTGACGACCTCTCGCAGCCACAGGCGCGCGGGGCTGCGCACGGCCAGCGCGGTGATCACCTTGTGGCGCCGCCCGGCCAGCGCCAGCAGGAATTGCGCCGCCTCGCCCGCGTCGCGTGGCTTGCCGAGGATGCGGCGGCCCAGCGCCACGGTGGTATCTGCGGCCAGCACCACCTCGCCCGCCGCGGGTGCGACAACTTCTGCCTTTTCGCGGGCCATGCGCCGGCAATAGGGTCGTGGCAATTCGCGCGGCCGGGGCGTTTCGTCGATATCAGCGGGGCGCAGGGCATCGGGTGTGATGCCCAGTTGCGCCAGCAAATCCGCCCGGCGCGGGCTGGCCGAGGCCAGTATCAGGCGCACGGGATCACTTGAAGCGATAGTTGATCCGACCCTTCGTCAGGTCGTAGGGGGTCATTTCCACCTGCACCTTGTCGCCCGCCAGAACACGGATGCGGTTCTTGCGCATCTTGCCCGCCGTATGCGCGATGATCTCATGGCCGTTCTCAAGCTCGACCCGGAACGTCGCATTCGGCAGGAGTTCCTTCACGACGCCGGGAAATTCGAGCAGTTCTTCCTTGGCCATGGTCACTCCATCCACTCACCACCCGCCAAGCGGCGCGGGCTGGCGTCTAGATGCGCCCATCGGTTGCGCAATTCAAGGCCAAACTGCGCTGTGGCAGGCGGATCGGGGCGGTTTAAAAGGTGTTTACGCCTGCGGGGGCGATGCCGGCCCTTTGCGGCCCTGCCGAGCGAGCGGGCGATACCAGAACTGCAGGCGCTTGTCGTCCTCGTCCGCGCGGTCCACGTCCTTCCAGCGAAAGCGGGCGATCACCCCGGGCAGGGGGGCATATCCGCGCGCCCGCCAGAACGGATCGAGCGGGCGATAGCCGGCGGGGCGCAAGGGGTGATCCGCAGGCCGGATCACCGCGCAGAAGGCGGTGGCGTCGAAGCCGTGTGCGCGGGCGTGATCCTCGCGCAGATCGAAAAAGCGATGGCCCGCCCCGCGCCCGCGATACGCGGGCAGCAGCACCGATTCCGCGCAATAGAACACCCGCGCCAGATCGATACCAGTGCCGGCGAAGGCTGAGGCGACATCATCGGCATGGTCGGCCATGGGCGTGCCCGTGGCCGCGCCGACCAGCCGCGCGCCGTCGAAGGCGCCCACCAGCGCTGCGGCGGGGCTGTCGCGATAGACCTGCAGGTAGCGCCGCTCGTAATCCGGATCACCGTCATAGAGGTAGGGCCAGTCGCGAAAGACCGCGATGCGCAGTCGCGCCACATCGTCGAGCGCCGCATCCAGAGCCGCGCCGCGCAACAGCTTGACCTGCAGGCTCATCGGGCGCCCTTCCGCCGGTGGGTCCGGGCCATGGCGCCGGTCATGGCGCTGCCTGCGCTTCGCTGGGCGGGCCGAACCGGGCCAGTATCCGGTCGCGGATCTGGTCGCGGGCCTGACGATAGGCGGCAAGCTTGGCCTCGCGCGTCTCGGCCAGCCCGCTGGGGTCGAGGATCGGCCAGTATTCCACGTCGATATGGGCATAGCGCGTCAGTTCCAGCGCCCGGCGCTGGCTGGCCGGCGACAGCGCCACGATCAGATCGAAGCCCGACAGATCGTCGCCCCATTCCTCCATCTCGTCGAAGCTGCGCGAGCGGTGGCGCGACAATTCCACCCCCAGTTCATCCGAAACCGCGATGGCGAAGCCGTCGATTTCCATGTCGTTGCGCACCCCTGCGGACTGGACATAGGCGCGCTGGCCGTAGAATTTCTTCATCAGCCCCTCGGCGATGGGCGAGCGCACGGCGTTGTGGTCGCAGCAGAACAGCACCGACGAGGGGAAACGATCCGGCACGTTCAGCCCCCGAAATGAAGCACGCAAATGAGGGTGAAGAGCCGCCGCGCCGTGTCGATATCGACCTCGGCCTTGCCCTCCAGTCGTTCGATCAGGATGCGCGCGCCTTCGTTGTGGATGCCGCGCCGGGCCATGTCGATCGCCTCGATCTGGCTGGGGGGCAGGCGCTTGACGGCTTCGAAATAGCTGCCGCAGATCTGGTAGTAATCCTTCACCACTTGCCGGAACGGGCCGAGCGAGAGGTGAAAGGCGGTCACCGCCTCGCCGGCCTCCGTCGCGACCTCGATCACCAGCCGGCGTTCGCGGATCGCCAGCGCCAGCCGGAACGGCCCGGCAGCGGCGGCGCGGCTGTCGCGCTCCGGCAGGGCAAAGCTGTTGTCCTCCAGCAGATC
>SKUV01000003.1 GCA_007129775.1 Paracoccaceae bacterium
AGAGTTGGGGGGTGCTTGTGGGCGAACTGACACCAGAACAGACGATGATCCTCGACACGGTGGACCGGCTGCTCGCCCGGCATCTGCCGCCCGAAGAGGTGCGCCGGCGCGATGCCGCCGCCGAGCCACCGGCACATCTGTTGCCGCTCATGGCCGAGGCCGGGCTGCTGGGGCTGGCGGTGCCCGCATCGGCGGGCGGCGCGGGCGGCGACTGGCAGACGATGGGCCTCGTGCAGGAGCGGCTGGGCTATCGTGCCTTCATGGCGGCGGTGCTCTTCAACCGGGTAACCTGTTTCGGGTTGATGACGCTGCTCAACGCCGGGACCGAGGCGCAGCGGGAACGCTGGCTGCCGGCGCTTATGGCGGGGCAGGGCGGCTTTGCGCTGGCATTGACCGAACCGGGCGCGGGCAGCGATGCCGGCGCATTGACAACGCGGGCGCGACGCGAGGGCGAAGGCTGGCGGATAACCGGCCGCAAGACCTGGATCAGCGGTGCATCCGAGGCGCTGCGGATGGTCGTCGCGGCACGCACCGATGCCGGCAGCCGCGGCGGGCGGGGGGTAAGCCTGTTTCTCGTGCCGCCGGATGCCCCGGGTGTGGCGATGACGCGGCTGGAGAAGGTCGGCAACCGCTGTTCGCTGTCGTGGGACATCGGGCTGGACGATGTGGCGGTCGGTCCCGACGCGCTGATCGGAGCGCCCGGGCAGGGCTTTGCGGTGCTCCAGCGCACGCTGTTTCACGCCCGCTCGGGGCTAGCCGCGGCGGTGGTGGGCACGGCGCAGGCGGCGGTGGATGCGGCCGCCGCCCATGCTCGGGAGCGGGCGCAGTTCGGCCGCCCGATCGGCGCGTTTCAGGTGATCGCCCACCGGCTGGCGCGGATGCAGACCGAGGTGGACCTCGCCCGGCTCATGGCCCGCGCGCTGGCCCGCGGTATCGACGCCGGCGCCGATTGTGGACGGTTGGCGGCGCAGGCGAAATACGTGGCGACCGAGACGCTGAAACGGGTGACGGAGGACGGGATGCAGATAATGGCAAGTGCAGGATATGCCGAGGGCAGCGACATGCAGCGCTACTGGCGCGACGCGCGTCTTTACACCTTCGGCGAGGGATCGAGCGAGATCCAGCTCGACCTGATCGCGCGCGATATGGGGCTGGGCGGGGCGCTGGCATGAGCGGGCACGACACCCGCGCCATCGACACGGTGGTGAACCTGCACACGCCCGAGGTGGTGCGGCTGCGCCCGGACTGGTCGGGCCGTTTTCACACCCGCAAGTTCGGCCGTGACGACAGCGTGCTGGAGGGCTATACGCTGGAGAGGATGCTGCAGATGATGGATGCAGCCGGGACCGAGCGGGCGTTTCTGGTCGCCCACAAGACCGGGCAGCTTGGGCTGCCGGGAAGCTGGCATCTGCCATATGAGACGGTGGCCGAGGCAGTCGCGCGCTATCCGGACCGCTTCCACGGTCTGGCCGGCATCGACCCGACCGAGGGCATGGCGGGTGTGCGCGGGCTCGAGGCTGCGGTGCGGGATCTGGGATTCATAGGCGCCCATGCCTATCCGCACTGGTTCGAACTGCCGCCCGATCATGCGCGCTGGTATCCGTTCTACGCCAAATGCGTCGAGCTGGACGTGCCGGTCCTGCTGCAGGTCGGTCAGTCGCTGGTCTACGAGCCGCGCCGCCCGCTGCGCAGCGTCGGCCGGCCGATCACGCTGGATGCGGTGGCCTGCGATTTCCCCGAGTTGAAGCTCGTGGGGATCCATGTGGGCATCCCCTGGGCCGACGAGATGATCGCCATGGCCTGGAAACACGAGAATGTCTTCATCATCGCCGATGCCCATGCGCCGAAATACTGGCCCGAGAGCTTCGTGCGCTACATCGACAGCTACGGCCGGCACAAGGTGATGTTCGGCACGGATTTCCCGGTGCTGGACTTCGCCCGCTACCGCGCCGAGGTGGACGCGCTGGGGCTGCGCCCTGAATCCTATCGCGCCTTTCTGCGCGACAACGCTCTGCGTGTCTTCGGGGTGGCGCCATGATCCGCGATCTGCCCTTCCGCCCGCGCCCCGAGATCGCCGCCGTGCAGGAGGCGAATTTCGCGGCCATGCTCGACCTCGTCTTCGCGCGGCACCCGTATTACCGTCGCGTTTTTTCCGAACGCGGGCTGCGGCGTGAACATATCCGCGGCCTGCAGGACATCCATCTGATCCCGGTCATCGCCAAGGCCGATTACGCCGCCGAGCCCGAGGCCTTCCGGCTGGAGAGCGACGGCCTGCCGCAAGAGGCCACCATCGGCTGGGATGTGATGCACACCACCGGCACCAGCGGCGGGCGGCCCACGCCGTTTCACTCGACCACGCACGACTTCTACAACACGCTCACCGCCAACCGCCGCGCGCTGGAACTGCGCGGGGTGCGCGATAGCGACGTGATCGCCAATCTCTGCCCCATGACGCTTTATCCCTATGGCGCCTATCACCGCACCATCGCCGCGGCGAATGCCATGAAGCTTCCGGTGATCAGCCCGCTGCCGGGCCGGCCCTCGCCCGGTTTTCACTGGTCGGCGGGGCTCGACGAGGTGGTGGCGGCGGTGGAGCGGGCGCGGGCGACGATACTGTGGGGGGTGACGAGCTATGTCCGCCGGGTGCTGATGCGCGCGGGCGAGACGGGGGCGGATTTCTCGACCGTCCGGCTCGCCTTCGTCACCGGCGAGCCGGTCAGCGACGCCATGCGCGCCGATATCACCCGGCGGATGGCGGCCCTGGGTGCGGCTGATCCCTGGGTCAGCGTCTCCTACGCCGCAACCGAGATGCAGGTGGGCGCGGTGGAGTGCTGCCCCGGTTCGGGCTATCACAACCCGGCACCGGATCATTTCTTTTTCGAGGTGGTGGAGCCTGCGACCCACGCTCCCCTGCCGCACGGCACGCCGGGGCTTGCGGTGATGACGCATCTCGACCGGCGCGGCACGGTGCTGCTGCGCTACAGCCTCGGCGACATCACCGCGCTGACGCACGAGCCCTGTCCGCATTGCGGTGCCACCACCGACCGCTTCACCCTGTCGCCGGCGCGGGCCGATCATCTGGTCAAGGTGCGCGGCATGCTTTTCGACCCGGCGGCGGTGGAGGATATGTTGCTGGCAGATCCGCGCGTGGCGGAGTTCCAGTTGGTGGTGGAGCGCTCCGACCCGGACGACCCGCTGTCGATGGACCTTCTGGAGTTGCGTCTCGCGCTGGTCGAAGGGACGGAGGCGGACGCACCCGCGGCGCTCGCCGAGGCGGTCCGGCAAAAGACCGGCGTAAGGCCCGTGCCGCGGGCTGTGCCCATCGCTGCGATCTTCGATCCTGAACGCGCGCTCAAGGCCAGGCGCTTTGTCGACAACCGCAAGGGAGGAATGCCATGAACATGGGTGCCATCGTCGTCACCGGGGCCGCGGGCGGGATCGGCGCGGCCATCGCCCGAAGACTGGCGCAGGAGGCGGCCGGACCGCTGATCCTGATGGACCGCGACGCAGCGGCGCTGGAGACGCTCGCGGGGCAGACGGGCGGGGTGGCGATCCCGGTGGATGTGGCCGATGCGGGCGCGGTCGAGGCCGCTTTCGCCGCGGCGCGGGGCCATGCGCCGCATCTCTACGGCCTCGTCACCGCCGCCGGGGTGGTGGATAATGGCCGGCTGGGGGATCTCGCGGTTGCGCGCTGGGACGAGATCCTGCGGATCAACCTGACCGGAACCTTCCTCTGTGCCCGCGCCGCGCGCGACTGGCTGCAGGAGGCAGGGCGGATCGTCACCATCGGCTCGCTGGCCGGGCGCACCGGAGGGGTGATCACCGGAGCGGCCTATGCGGCCTCCAAGGGCGGTGTCGAGGCGCTGACAAAGGCGATGGCGCAGGAACTGGCGGCCCGCGCGATCACGGTCAACTGCGTGGCGCCCGGTGCGGTGGAAACACCGATGCTGGCCGCCCACCCGCCCGCGCGCAAGGCCGAGATGTCGGCGGCAACGCCGCTGAAGCGGATGGCGCAGCCGGCCGAAGTTGCGGCGGCGGTGGCCTATCTGCTTGGCCCGGATGCGGGGTTCACCACCGGGGCGGTCCTGTCCGTCAACGGTGGGCTCAGGATGGATTGAGGGGCATGGCGAGGCTGTATTCGAGCGGAGGTTCTGGCTGTCCCGGGCAGCGCCGGCCCGCCGCTCCCCGGCATCGACGCTCGCGTCGTCGACGAACACGGCGAGGAGGTCGAACCCGGCAACGCGGGCTACCTGACCGTCCATCGGCCGTGGCCGGGCATGCTCCGGA
>SKUV01000244.1 GCA_007129775.1 Paracoccaceae bacterium
ATCGCCGCCCGCGCCACCTCTGCCGCGCCCGACAGCCCGCCCCATTTGCAGATATCGGGTTGCAGCACGTGAAGGCAGCGCGCGGTGATGACCGCGTCGAAAGCCGCGCGGCCGCGCAGGTTCTCACCCCCCGCCAGCGGCATCGGCGCGGCGGCGGCCAGCGCCTGCCACTGGGCCAGCGGCGCATCGGCCGGCAAGGGTTCTTCCAGCCAGACCAGCCCCAGCGGCGCCAGCCGTTCGCAGCGGTCCCGGGCGGTCGCCAGATCCCAAGCCTGATTGGCATCGCACATCAGGGTTTCACCGCTGCCGAGCCCGGCGGCGAGCCGCTCTGCCACATCGAGCGAGTCGTCCGGGCCGAAGCCCACGCGCAGCTTGAAGGCGCGGTAGCCGAGGCCGCGCATCCGCGACGCCTGTGCCTCTACCGCCTCGGGCGAAAGCCCGCTGGCATAGGCCGGAACCGCTTCGGCCACGCCGGTCCCGCCCAGAAGCCGCGCCAGCGACAGGCCCGCCCTCCGGGCCTGCAGATCGTGCAGCGCGATATCGGCCCCGGAGGCGATTTGCGAGACCGGCCCCGGCTCGCCCGATTGCAGCGCAAGCCGGTTCAGCCGCGCCCGGATCGCGGCGAAGGGCGCAGGGCTTTCGGCCGAAAGCCCCGCCAGCGCCGCGGGCAGCAGATGGGCCGCCAGCCGGGCGCGGTGCAGATCGCCATCGGGCGGGAAATTGCACCAGATCTCGCCCCAGCCATGGGCGCCCTCGGCATCCTCCAGCCGCACAAGGATCGCCGGGCGGTGGCGCAGCGGGCCCATGGTCGTCGGCACCGGAACCGGCAGGGCGTGGCGGAAATGGTAGATTTCCGCCCGGGCTATGGGCGGGGCGGTCATGTCAAATCCAGCCGGTTCATATCGGCGCGCAGGGGCCAGAGGTGGTGGTTCTCCGGGCGCACCAACCCGGCCCATGCCGCCAGCGCATCCTTGCGCGCGCGACGCGCGGCCATCAGCTTGCGCACCGCCTCCGGATCCCAGCCATCGAGCACCAGCGCGCGCAGCCGTGCCAGCGTGCCCGCATGGGCCGGATCCGAGGCCAGATCGCGGCTTTCCAGCGGGTCATCGGCAAGGTTGAACAGCAAGGGCGGCTCGCCGTGATAGTAATGCAGTTTCCAGTCGCCATCGCGCACCATCCGCTGCTGCAACGCGCGCCCGCCGGTCCAGGCCGGCACGGCATCGGTGCAATATTCCGAAAAGACGCGCTGCACCCAATCCTGCGGCGCGCCGGTCAGCCGGGGCCAGAAACTGCGCCCGTCGGCCTGCGGCAGGGGCGCGCCCCCCATGGCCTCGATCATGGTCTGGGACAGGTCGATCAGGCTGACGATATCGTCGCACTCCGCGCCTTGGGGCAGCACGCCCGGCAACGACAGGATCATCGGCACCTTGGCGCTTTCGTCGAAGAAGGTGTGTTTCCACCACAGCCCGCGATTGCCGGCATGTTCGCCGTGGTCCGAGGCATAGACCACCAGCGTCTCGTCGGCGAGGCCCAGCGCCTCCAGCCGGTCGAGCACCTGCCCGATCATCTCGTCCAGCGCCGAAACCAGCCCCCAATAGGCCGCCCGCGCGAGGCGCGACTTGCGCTCGGGCACCGCGTCGATGCCGCGATTGCGCCGCCACCACGCGATCCACGGATGCTCGGGCGCGCCCGGCGGGATCGGGGGCGGCGGCAGGACCGATAGGTAATGCTCCACCCAGCGCTCGGCAGCGACAAAGGGCGCATGGGGCAGCATGAAGCCCAGCGTCAGGCAGAAGGGCCGCCCCTCCTTTGCGATCCGGTCGAGCGCGGCAAACGCGGCTGCGGTCACGTCGCGGTCCTTGAGTTCATAGGCGCATTGCCCGGCCCCGACGGCCACCAGCGACTCGGGCGTGGGATCGTTGGCGCCCCGCAGCGGCCCGAGGTCGTGAAACGGCGTGCCCGGCCAATTCGGCGAATGATCGCCCACCTCGCGACGCAGATAGCCCCGCATCTGGTCAAGCCCGATGGAATGCATCCGCCCGATCAGTTCCGGCCGGTGGCCCGCCGCACCCAGCGCCTGCGGCCATGTGGGCCGGTCCTGCCCGAGCGGGTCGTCATTGGTCCAGCAGTCCTGCGCGACAGGGTGGCAGGCCGTCAGCATCGACATCCGCGAGGGCACGCAGACGGGCGAGGGGCAATAGGCATTTCGCATCCGCACCCCGCGCGCCGCCAGCCGGTCGAGCGCGGGGGTCTGCACATGGGCATCGCCCGCGCAGCCCATCACCGAGGCCGCATGCTGGTCCGAAAAGAGAAACAGCAGGTTCTTCGCTAACACCGTCATTGGCCCCCCTTCTCCGGCTCCGCCCAGAAATCGCGCAGCCGGCCGGCCGGATCGAAGCGCAGCGGGCGGGGCGCACCGGCCTCCAGTATCGCGTCGCGCGCCTCCAGTTCCGGCAGCAGCGGCGGCGTGACGGCGATCTGCCCCAGATCGGCGGAGGACCGGATCAGGCACAGCCGCTCGGGCTCGGTGGCCCAGCAGGTCGCCACCAGCGCGCGGATCACATCGGCCTCGTCGGGCAAAACCACCGGAATGAACGCCTTTTCGAGGATCGTCGCGGTCACCGCGTTCATATACATCGCCCGCAGGTCGAGCCGGTTCGCGGTCTCCATGGGCAGATAATCGGCCATGCCCACCCCGATGCCGTTGCCGCCGGTGGCAGCCGACAGCCGCAGCACCGCGACCTTGTGGATGAAGGGCTCGGCCGGGTTTTCCACACCGCGGATATCGGTGCGCCCGGAAATCGCCGGATCGATCCCCGCGCCCGAGATATCCTTGCCCAGTTCCATCACGATCAATCCGTCAAGCTGCGCGAACGGCAGCCGCGCCATCGCCGCCTTGGCCCGCTTCAGCAGCCGCGCATCGGCTGCATGGAAATCCTGCGGCGCGACCAGTTCGACCTCGGCCACCTGGTGGCGGGCGTTCTCCAGAATGGCGAGGCCGGCGGTCAGCGGCGCACGCTCCACGATGCGCGCGGCGAGCTTGGGCAGCACCTCGACGAAGCCGCGCGGCCCGATCAGATGCACCTGCCCGGCGCCCTCGGCCTTGCCCAGCCCCACGGCGAGCATCTTGGTCAGCCCGCTTTCGACCGGGCGCGGAAAGGAGGTATGCGCCTTGACGCGGTTGATCACCACGACGCCTGCGGCCCGCGCCGCATGGGCATCGAAATGGCAGGCGATGCCGCCGTCGATCGTGCCGTAATCCACCGTCTCCATGGACGAGCGGATCTCGCAGCCCATCCGCTCGGCGCTGACCCCCAGCGCGGCCAGCACCCTGATCTGCCCCTCGGCGGTGCCGCCGCCATGCGAGCCCATGCCGGGCACGATGAAGGGCACGAAGCCCTGCCCGCGCAGCCAGTCCACCGTGGCGCGGGTGATGGTGTCGATCCGGGCGATGCCGCGGCTGCCCACCGCCACCGCGACCTCCGCACCGGCGGGCAAGGCGGAAAACCGCGCGCGCCCGGCCTCCAGCGCCGAGGTCACGGCGGCCGCTGGATCGGCGAGCCCCGGCACATCGGGCTGGCGCAGGCGCACCGGCACGAAACCGGGGATTGCCACATCGGCCAGATGCGGCAGGCGGATCGGCGGAAAAAGGGGCGAGGTTCCGGCCATCACGCGGACTCCAGCTCAAACCGGTCGAAAAGCTCGGGCGGGGCCTCGTGGCGGGCCATCTCGGCGCGGATCGCGGCGCTCAGGCGGGCCTTTGTCTGCGGATCGTCGCAGGGCCGGGTCTGGCCCGGATCGGCCACCAGATCGTAAAGCACCGTCGCGGTATCGGCAAAGCCGCCGCCCTGCATCGGCGGGCGCTTGGCCCCCTTTAGCGCCGGCACCCTGAGCACCGGCACGCCCCCGGTAAAGCCGAACCCGGGGTGCAGCGCCGCCCCGCGCAGTTCTTCCGCCGTGAAGGGGGTGCGGGCGTGCTGGGGCATCAGCGTGTATTCGAAGAGCGGCGCCTCTTCCATCCGCGGAGGATAAAGAAAAAGGCTGTGGCGCCCGTCGGTGGCGTTGATGGCCCCGCCGAACACCCCGTAAAGCGCGATCGCACGCCCCAGCCCCTCTGCCGCGCTCTCATCGCCGCGCCCCAGCGCCGCCAGCGCCGGCAGAAGCGAACGGCCCAGAACCTCGGGTGGCGGGGCAAGGCCGTGCAATTCCAGCAGGGTGGGCATCAGATCCATGGTCTGGCTGAGCGCCTTGCAGCGCCGCCCGCCCCCCGCATGGCCCCCCGCATG
>SKUV01000297.1 GCA_007129775.1 Paracoccaceae bacterium
CCGCCCAGGCGCTGGCCGAAGAGATGCTGGCGCGGGGCTGGCGGGTGCAGCTGTCCACCGACCGGCGCGGCGAACGCTATGCCGGGAATTTCCCGCCGGGGGTGGAGATTCGGCTGGTGCGCGCGGCCACTTTCGCCCGGGGCGGGGTGCTTGCGAAACTGGCAGTGCCCTTCGTGCTGGCGGCGGGGCTCGCGGGTGCGCTCTGGTCGGCGCTGCGCGACCGGCCGGCGGCGGTGGTGGGCTTCGGCGGCTATCCGTCGATCCCGGCGCTGGCGGCGGCGATCCTGCTGCGCCGGCCGCGGCTGATCCATGAACAGAACGGCGTGCCGGGGCGGGTGAACCGGCTGCTGGCGCGGCGCGTGGCGGCGGTGGCCTGCGGCACATGGCCCACCGATCTGCCGGCGGGCGCGCGGGCGGTCCACACCGGAAATCCGGTGCGCGACGCGGTGCAGGCGCGGGCCGGCGCGGCCTATATCCCGCCCGGCGACTATCCCATGAGCCTCGTGGTCATGGGCGGCAGTCAGGGCGCGCGCATCCTGTCGGATGTGGTGCCCGCGGCCCTTGCCGCCCTGCCGGAGGGGCTGCGCGCCAATCTGCGCGTGGCCCATCAGGCCCGCTATGAGGATGTGGCGCGGGTGGAGCGCGCCTTTCACGCCGCCGCCGTCGATGCCGAGGTCGCGCCGTTTTTCGAGGACATCCCGCGCCGGCTGTCCGAGGCGCAACTGGTGATCTGCCGCGCCGGCGCCTCGTCGCTGGCCGATATCGCGGTGATCGGGCGGCCCGCGATCCTCGTGCCCTTCGCCGCGGCGCTCGACGATCACCAGACCGCCAATGCCCGGGCGCTGGTCGCCGCCGGCGCCGCCATCCGCATCGCCGAGGAGGCCTTCACCCCCGAGGCGCTGGCCGAGGCCCTGCGGCTGGTGCTGGACGATCCCGAAGGGGCCGCGCGCATGGCCCGCGCCGCGCTGGGCGCAGGGCTGCCCGATGCCGCCCCGCGCCTCGCCGATCTGGTGGAGGCGGTGGCGGCGGGGCAGCATGTGACAGACCAGACTCCGGCCCAGACTCCGGCCCAGACTCCGGACCAGACTCCGGACCAGACTCCGGACCAGACTCCGGACCAGACTCCGGCCGAGACTCAGGGCCAGTCTCAGGGCCAGTCTCAGGGTCAGTCTCAGGGTCAGTCTCAGGGTCAGTCTCAGGGCACCACGACCACGGAACAGAACGAGGGACAGCACAGATGAACGCCGCCGCAACCAAGATGCCCGGAGGGCTTGGCCCCATCCATTTCGTCGGGATCGGCGGGATCGGCATGTCGGGCATCGCCGAGGTGCTGATGACCCACGGCTACAGGGTGCAGGGCTCGGACCTGAAGGCCAGCGCCCTGACCGAGCGGCTGGAGCGGCTGGGCGCGCAGGTGATGATCGGCCAGCGCGCCGACAATCTGGGCGAAGCGGCGGTGGTGGTGGTGTCGTCGGCGATCCGCGACGACAACCCCGAACTGGCCGAGGCGCGCCTGCGCGGCCTGCCGGTGGTGCGCCGGGCCGAGATGCTGGCCGAACTGATGCGGATGCGCTCCAACATCGCGGTGGCGGGCACCCATGGCAAGACGACGACGACGACGATGGTGGCGACGCTGCTCGATGCCGGGCGCTTCGATCCCACGGTGATCAACGGCGGCGTGATCCACGCCTATGGCTCGAACGCGCGGGCGGGCGCGGGGGAATGGATGGTGGTGGAGGCCGATGAAAGCGACGGCAGTTTCAACCGCCTGCCCGCCACCATCGCCATCGTGACCAATATCGACCCCGAACATATGGAGCACTGGGGCAGCTTCGACGCGCTGCGCAAGGGTTTTCACGATTTCGTCTCGAACATTCCGTTCTACGGCATCGCCGTGTGCTGCACCGACCATCCGGAGGTACAGGCGCTGGTGGGCCGGATCACCGACCGCCGGGTGGTGACCTTCGGCTTCAACGCGCAGGCCGATGTGCGGGCGCTGAACCTGCGCTATCGCGGCGGGGTGGCGCAATTCGACATCGCGCTGCAGGCCGAGGGCGACGTGATCGAGGGCTGCAGCCTGCCGATGCCGGGCGATCACAACGTTTCGAACGCGCTCGCTGCGGTGGCGGTAGCGCGGCATCTGGGCATGCGCAAGGCCGAGATCCGCGCCGCACTCGCGGCTTTCGGCGGCGTGAACCGGCGTTTCACCAAGGTGGGCGAGGCGGCGGGGATCACCGTGATCGACGATTACGGCCACCACCCGGTGGAGATCGCCGCGGTGCTGCGCGCCGCGCGGCAGGCGCTGGGCGAGGGCGGCGGGCGGGTGATCGCGGTGCACCAGCCGCACCGCTTCACCCGGCTGAGCACGCTTTTCGAGGAATTCTGCGCCTGTTTCAACGAGGCCGATGTGGTGGGCATCGGCGAGGTCTATGCCGCCGGCGAGGCGCCGATCCCGGGGGCCACGCGCGACGATCTGGTGGCCGGGCTGATCCGGCACGGCCACCGCAGCGCCCATCCGCTGTCGAGCGAGGACGATCTGCTGGAACTGGTGCTGGCCGAGGCGCGTCCGGGCGATATGGTGGTTTGCCTCGGCGCGGGCACGATTTCGGCATGGGCCGGGGCCCTGCCCGGCCGGATCGCCGCGGCGCGCGGCGATGGCCCGCCTGCGGCGGGCGACAGCGGAGCCCCGCCGCAGGCGGGGCAAGAGATGCATGGCACCACCGGGCAAGCCGGGCACACAGGCCGGGCAGCGCCGCGCGTGGTGACGGGCCGGGCATGACGCTGTCGCTGATCCTTGCCTGTATCTGGGCGGTGGTGGCCTGCGCCATCGCGATGATGCCGCGGCGGTTTCACTGGCCCGGCGCGGTGGGGCTGATCGCAACGGGCATCCCGCTTCTGGGGTTCGTGACATGGCAGAACGGGGCGGTTCTGGGGTTGGTGTTCCTGCTGGCCGGCATGTCGGTGCTGCGCTGGCCGCTTCTGCATCTGGGCCGCTGGGTGCGGCGGATGCTGGGGCGCGCGGATGGTGCGGACGGCGCGGACCGCTGACCGGGCCGCTGCCCGGGCCGCTGACCGGGCCGCTGACCGCCCCTCAGGGCAGCGCCAGATCGACCCAGACCAGCCGGTGGCGCGAGGCGGCGACGCCGTCCGGACCCAAAAGCGCCGCCTCGGGCGTGCCGGGCGCGGGCCAGAACACCCCGGCATCGAGCACCGCGAGCCCGGCCGAGGGCAGCACATAATCCACCCGCAGATTGCCCGGCCCCTCGGCCCGTTGCCACAGGGTCGTGTCCAGCGCCGGATCGCCCCGGTGGCCGGCATCGGCCGCCCACGTGGCCGCCGCCGCCCCGCCCGCGCTGCGCGGTTCGGGATCCTGCAGCGCGGGATGGGCCAGCAGATCCGCCATCGCTGCGTGCATCCCGTCGCCATCGAACGGATCGAGGTTCGAATCGCCCAGCAGCACGAAGGGCCCCTCGGGCGGGGCCATGGGCAGCGCGCCGTCGAGCAGGAGCGACCAGAACCGCACCTCGTCATGGTTGCGCCGCAGGTTGCGCCCCGCCACCGGCCCGAAAACCGGGGGCGATGCGTAAAAGGCCAGCAGATGCAGCCGCCCCGCATCCTCGGGCAGGATCACCGGCACATCCCAATGCCCGGTCGAGGACAGCCGCTGCACCGCCTGCGCCTGCGCCGAAGGCGGCGGCGTGCCGGGGTAGAGCGCGCCAGGCAGGTCGGCCCACAGAAACTGCGAGAAATCCCGCGCGGCGGCCGCGTCCACCGGCAGGCGCGACAGCAGCCCCATCGCCTTTGCCCCGGCGAAGGGGCCATAGCCATGGGCATCGTCGGGCGTGCCGCTGCGCCCGTCTCCGTCGAGGTCCAGCCCGGTCTGCAGCCCGGCGTTGCTGGCAAAGGCGAAGCGGTGCGGATAGGCCGCGCCGGCCTCCTCCAGCAGGTCGGCGAAGGCCGACAGCGCCACGAGGCCGCCGTCATGATCGATGGCGGTGATGAGCAGGATATCGGGATCGACCCGGGCGATGATCGCGGCCACGGCAGCGATCTGCGGGTCCGCGCCCGACAGGATGTCGCGCAGCAAAAGCCCCGGGCCGCGCCGCGTCAGCGCGGCGTTGAAGGTCGCCACGCGCAGCCGGTCCGGGGCGCGCAGGAGGTCCGCCGCCTCCGGCCCGGCGCTGCTGGCACCTTGAAGGTCGGCAAGGGCGACATCAGGTTCGCCGGGGCCGTCCGCGGCAGCGGGCGTTGTGAACGCAAGCGCCAGAAGCACAAGACCCGCGCG
>SKUV01000150.1 GCA_007129775.1 Paracoccaceae bacterium
CACTGATCGCCTGCCGCCCGGACAGGGCCAGCGCGCTCCCGATGGCAAAGGCGCTGAACGGATTCTCGCGCGGCTCGATCCAGAGCATCGCATGGGTCGCCGCTGTCGCCTCGGCCCGCAGCCGGGTGTGGAGCCACGCAAGCCCTATCAGCGGCACCTCCTCGGCCTCCAGGCCCCCCGGGGCGCTGCCTTCGGACGCCAGTTGATGCAGCCCGTTCTGCGACTGCACGGCAAGATTGTGCATCGCCGCCACAATCAGCGCCTTGTCGGTGAAGCCGTCCAGAATCTCCTGCGCTTCGGCCAGTTCACGCACCGTCAGCGCGCCCATCGGGCCGAAATACGAGGCAACGACCATCGCGCCGATCTTGTAGCTGTTGTCGCGCAGGGCCGAGGCGCCTGCGGCCCGGATGCGTCGCAGGCGGCTTTCACCCAGCAAACGCAGATCCTCAATCGCATCGTCGATTCCGGCCAGCATCATAGGGTCGTGGAATCGATTTGCCGCGATCACCGCCCGCAGGGTGCCGAGCGCGGCGAGCAATTCCGCATCTGCCGCAGCTTCGGCGAGGAATTCCACTCGCGCCTCGGCCTCTGCGAAATCAGTCATCAGCCCGAGCCCGAGGGTCAGAACCCCGAGCCCCCGCGTTTCGCGCACGACCGCCGAGAGCGTGGGCGTCTGCAGCGCCGGATCGGCTGCTTGCAGGGCACGCTCCAGCTGTTCGGCCGTGCCGCCAAGCCGGGCGGAGGCGCCAAGAAGGGCGCGCGCGGCGTCATTGTGCCGCCGGGTCTGGCCGGTCGCGGCCGCCGCAGGATGCAGGCGCGCCAGATCCTGACCGCTGACCGCAGCGAGGATGGCTGTGCGGTAAAGGCCCCGACGCAGCCCGTCCGTCCGCAAGGTGCCGGTGAGCGTGCGCGCGCCGGTGCGCACCTGCACCAGCGTCCCGATCCGTGCGACGTTCAGAAAGACGCGGGGAAACTGGAAATCGACCTGCTCGGGATCGATGCGCAGGTAATCAAGCTCCTCGTGCGTGAAGGGGGGGGCGAACAGCACGGATTCTCCGCCGATATCAGCAAACTGGGCCGCAGCGGGCTTTGCAAGCGGCGCCGCGAGAACCAGAAGGCACAGCGCAAGCGGTGCCAGAAACCGCGGCAAGCAGCCAAGGCGGATCGGCATGCGGATCAGGGGTTGGCGCGTCGGTCGAGCGGGCAGGCGAATAGTCGGTCTGTACAAGGATTGGGTCCTGAAAACGGAATGCAGATGTGACCGAACCTGCCAGGGCTGGCCCCTCATATGACCCGCCTGCCCTCAAAGCTCTGATCGCTCGATGAAAATTTGCCTGACGCGTGCATGAGGTCAAGCATTTTTCGCTTGTGATAGCGGTTGGATATGCACGTTGCGCGTTTTCGGGCAGCGCAGGAATGACGACGGGGTGATCCCGGGCCTGTCGAGGCCTTTTTCAGCGCACCGGATAGGCCTGCAGTGCCACTTTCGCGGTTCCGGGGCGGGTATCCGGCGAATCTGGAAATGCCCGAATGCCCATGTGGGCGCTCCGTGTCCTGCTGGCAGCTGACAAATCATGTTCAGGATGGCCGAATGCATCCGCCTGACGGATCAAAGAAATGCACCACCTGATCAGGGAAATCGAGCGCGACTTCCGCGCCCTCCTCCGGCAAACCCTGACCTTCGGCCACCACGAGGCAGGTTGTCCCCGATGTGAGCCGGATGTGCAAAAGGCTGCTGGCACCGGTATATTCCCGCAGCGCCACCACGCCCGAAAGCCGCCCCGCGCCGGCGTTGCGCAGGCTGAGATGTTCGGGCCGCAGCCCGATGCGCGCCGTCTCGGGCGGCAGGACCAGTCCGTGGCCGTCAGGGAGCGTCCCGGCGTCGAGCACGTTCATCTTCGGGCTTCCGATGAACTGGGCGACAAAGACATTCGCCGGCGCGATGTAAAGCTCTTGCGGGGTGCCAACCTGTTCGATCCGGCCATCGCGCAGAACGACGATCCGGTCGGCCAGCGTCATCGCCTCAATCTGGTCATGGGTGACATAGATCATCGTGTTGCCCAACCGCTTGTGCAGCGCCGCGATTTCGGTGCGCATGTGCACGCGCAATTCCGCATCGAGGTTTGACAGCGGTTCATCGAACAGGAAAACGTCAGGCTCGCCCACAATCGCGCGACCGATCGCGACGCGTTGGCGCTGGCCGCCCGACAACTCGCGCGGGTATCGATCCAGAAGGGCGCCAAGCTGCAGCGTCTCGGCCGCGCCCTTTACCATGGTTGCAATCTCCGCTTTCGGCATGCGCCGGACCTTGAGGCCAAAGCCCATGTTCTCGCGCACCGTCAGGTGGGGATAGAGCGCGTAGGATTGGAACACCATGGCCACGCCGCGCTTGGCGGGTTGCACATCGTTCATGCGTCGGTCGCCGATGTTAAGGGTGCCGTCGGTGATATCCTCCAGCCCCGCGATCATCCGCAGCAGGGTCGACTTTCCGCAGCCGGAAGGGCCTACGAACACGACGAATTCGCCGTCCGCGACGGACAGGTTGACACCCCGGATCACCTCGGTCGCACCGAAGGTTTTCTTTACGTCGCTCAGGGTCAGGCTGCTCATTCTGGGTCTCCGCTCGGACTAGCCCTTGACGCCGGACATCGAAAAGCTCTCGACGATCTGCCGTTGCGCGATCACATAGATCACGAGGATCGGCACCACCGCGACAGAGGTCGCGGCAAGCTGCAGATGCCAAAGCGGCATGCCATAGGGGTCAGTGAAGTTGTTCAGCGCCAGCGGCAGGGTGAACATGCGTTGCGACGAGATGAAGACAAGCGGTTCCAGAAACAGGTTCCACGAGTTCAGGAAGGTGATGATGCCCACTGCCGCCAGCGCCGGGCGCGACATCGGCAGCACGATGCGCCACCAGATGCCGAAACGCGACAGGCCGTCCATCTTGCCGGCCTCCTCCATCTCCTTGGGCAGCGACACGAAGAACTGGCGCATCAGGAACACCGCAACAACCCCCTGGGAGCCGAAGACGGGCAGAAGGATCAGGGGCCAATGCGTATCGCTCAGCCCCATCCAGCCGATCAGGAAGAAATTGGGGATGATCGTCACCTCGTCCGGCACCATCAGCGCCGATATCAGAAACAGCATCAATAGCCCCGCACCCGCAAACCGCAGCCGCGCCAGCGCGTAGCCCGCCAGCGACGACAGGATCAGCGTGGAGACCGTGACCACAACCGCGATGTAGAGAGAGTTGAAATACTGCCGCGCGAAGGGCTGGTATTCGAAGATCTCGATGAAGTTCGTCCAGCGCACTGTCTGGGGGATCAGGCTCGGCGCGCCGAAGATCTCGGCCGCGCCCTTGAACCCGGACGAGACCATCCACAGGAAAGGAAAGACGAACGGGATCGCCGTGACCGAAAGCGCCAGTGTCCAGCAGATACGGGTGATAAGGCGCAACTGTTTCTGGGTCAGGTTCATGTGGAGCCCCGCTGCCGCAGCATCACCTGCACCAGGGTCAGCATCAGCACGATCACCAGCAGGATGATCGACAGTGCCGATGCATAGCCGATCTCGAAGAAGCGGAACGCCTGCTGATAGATGTAGAAGGCTAGGACCAGCGTCCCGTTTTCCGGGCCGCCCCGCGTCATCATGTAGATGTGGTCGAAGACCTTGAACGACCCGATGGTGGTGATGACCATGATGATCAGCGTCGTTGGCGCCAGCATCGGCCAGTAGATCATGCGGAACACCTGCCAGGACGAGGCGCCCTCCAGCCGCGCGGCCTCTTCATAGTCGCGCGGAATGGCCTGCAGCGCGGCCAGATAGAGGATCATGTTCAGACCCACCATCTTGATCACCCGCGTCACGATGACCGCGACCATGGCCCAGTCGGGCTCGCGCAGCCAGTTCGGCCCGACGATACCGATGACCGCGAGCATCTGGTTGACCGTGCCGCTGTCGCCCTGCAGCAGAAAGCGCCAGACAATGGCCCAGGCGACGCCCGAAGTGACAACGGGCGCGAAAAAGATCGTCCGGAAAAGGACCATCCCGACAAAAGGCCGCGACAGTGCAAGGGCCAGTGTCAGCGCCAGCGCCATGTTCAGCGGCACCAGCCCTGCCGCGAACAGGAACGAGTTGCGCATGACGTGCCAGAAGTCGGGATTCTCGCCCAGCGCATGGGCGTAATTGTCCATCCCGACGAAAGCGGCACGCTGGGTCAGCAGGTTCCATTCGCTGAGCGAGTAGATGAAGACACCCACGAGCGGCCCGA
>SKUV01000276.1 GCA_007129775.1 Paracoccaceae bacterium
GGCGACGGCGCGGGCGCTGGCGGAGGCCGGGGCGCAGGTGGCACTGATCGACGCCGATGCCAGGGCCGCCGAGGCCGTGGCCGCCGAGACCGGCGGCATCGCCTGCCCCGCCGATGTGACCGACGCGGACGCCGTCAGCGCCGCACTGGCCCGCGCGGCAAAGGCCCATGGCACGGCGCGCCTGCTGGTCAATTGCGCCGGCGTCGCCACGCCGGGCCGGATCGTCGGGCGCGAGGGGCCGCTCGATCTTGGCACCTTTCGCAAGGTGGTCGAGATCAACCTCGTGGGCAGCTTCAACCTGATGCGGCTTTTCGCCGCTGACCTGACGCGGGCCGAACCGTTGGCGGGTGGCGAGCGCGGGGTGATCGTGAACACCGCCTCGGTCGCGGCCTTCGAGGGGCAGATCGGACAGGCCGCCTATGCCGCCTCCAAGGGCGGGATCGCCGCGCTGACGCTGCCGGCGGCGCGGGAACTTGCGGGTTTCGGCATCCGGGTCTGCACCATCGCGCCCGGCATCTTCGGCACGCCCATGCTGCGCGGCCTGCCGCAGGAGACGCAGGACGCGCTCGGCAAGGCCATCCCGTTTCCGCCGCGGCTGGGCGAGCCTTCGGAATACGCGGCCCTCGTGCTGCATATCGCGACCAACCAGATGCTCAACGGCGAGACCATCCGCCTTGACGGCGCGATCCGGATGCAGCCGCGCTGAGGCGCGCGGCCCCGCGCAAGCTCCGCAATAATCCGCCACATCCTCTGGACAGCCCGGCGCCGATCCTGTTCTCTGCCACCCACGACGACGTGAGGCCGAGCGGAGGAGCAAGCAGGCATGACCGAACAGCCGAGGCTGAACCTCTCGCCCGCGGTGTCGGACGAGGTGCGCAAGACGACCTGCTACATGTGCGCCTGCCGCTGCGGCATCGACGTGCATCTGACCGATGGCCGCGTAAGCTACATCGAGGGCAACCGCGACCATCCGGTGAACCGCGGGGTTCTGTGCGCCAAGGGCAGCGCGGGGATCATGCAGCACACATCGCCCGCGCGCCTGCGCGCGCCCCTGCGCCGCACCGGCCCGCGCGGATCGGGCGAGTTCGAGGAGATAAGCTGGGAAGAGGCGCTGGAGACCGCACGCGGCTGGCTTGCCCCCCTGCGCGAGACCGCGCCCGAAAAGCTCGCCTTCTTCACCGGGCGCGACCAGTCCCAGAGCTTTACCGGATGGTGGGCGCAGGCCTTCGGCACGCCGAATTACGCCGCCCATGGCGGTTTTTGCAGCGTCAACATGGCGGCGGCGGGCATCTACACGATGGGCGGCGCGTTCTGGGAATTCGGCCAGCCGGATTGGGAACGCACGAAGCTTTTCATGATCTTCGGCGTGGCCGAGGACCATGACAGCAACCCCATCAAGATGGGCCTTGGCCGGCTCAAGGCGCGGGGCGCGCGGGTGATCGGGGTCAACCCCGTGCGCTCGGGCTACAATGCCGTGGCCGATGAGTGGGTGGGCATCACGCCCGGCACCGACGGGCTTTTCATCCTCGCGCTGGTGCATGAATTGCTCAAGGCCGGGCGGATCGATCTGGAATATCTGATCCGCTACACCAATGCGCCGGCGCTGGTGAACGCCGCCGATGGGCCGGAAAAGGGGCTTTTGCTGCGCGACGCGAAAGGCTGCGTGCTGGTGCGCGACAGGGTGACGGGGCAAGCCCGCCCGATCGACGCGCCGGACGTGCAGCCCGACCTTGCCCACGGGGTGGAGGTGGATGGCGTGACCCACCTGCCAGTCTTTCGCCATCTGGCCGAGCGGTATCTGGCCCCGGAATACGCCCCCGAAGCGGTGGCGGAGCGTTGCGGCATCCCCGCCACGCGCATCCGGGCGATTGCCGCGGAAATCGCCCGCGTGGCCTTCGACGAAGCGATCGAGATCGACCAGCCCTGGACCGACTGGCGCGGCCAGCGGCATGACAAGATGGTGGGCCGGCCCGTCAGCTTTCACGCCATGCGCGGGATTTCCGCCCATTCCAACGGCTTTCAGACCGCGCGCGCGCTGCACATGCTGCAGATCCTGCTGGGCAGCGTGGAGGTGCCGGGGGGCTTTCGCTTCAAGCCGCCCTACCCCAAACCGCCCGAGGCGCACCCCCGGCCCCATGGCGGCGTGACGCCGGGCAAGCCGCTCGATGGGCCGCATCTGGGCTATCCGCTGGGGCCGGAGCATCTGTTGCTCAACCCCGATGGCAGCGCGAAGCGGATCGACAAGGCGTTTACGTGGGAAAACCCGCTCTCGGCCCACGGGATGATGCATATGGTCATCTCGAACGCCCATGCGGGCGATCCCTATCCGATCGACACGCTGTTTCTGTATATGGCGAACATGGCGTGGAATTCGTCGATGAATACCGCCGCCGTCATCGACATGCTGACCGACAAGGGCGAAGGCGGCGAATATGTGATCCCGCGCATCATCTATTCGGATGCCTATTCGTCGGAAATGGTGGCCTATGCCGATCTGATCCTGCCCGACACCACCTATCTGGAACGCCATGACTGCATCAGCCTGCTGGATCGCCCGATCTGCGAGGCCGAGGCGCTGGCCGATTCGATCCGCTGGCCGGTGGTGGAACCGAAGCGCCCCGGCCATGCCGGCGTGCGGGGCTTTCAGTCGGTGCTGCTCGATCTGGGGCACAGGCTCGGGCTGCCCGGCATGGTGGCCGAGGATGGCGGGCCCAAATACCGCGATTATGCCGATTACATGGTCAACCACGAACGCCGCCCCGGGGTCGGCCCGCTGGCCGGCTGGCGCGAGCCGGACGGCAGCGGCAAGGGGCGCGGCGCGCCCAACCCGGACCAGCTGCAACGCTATATCGAAAACGGCGGTTTCTGGATCGACCATATCGCCCCCGAGGCGCAGTTCTTCAAACCGTGGAACGCGGCCTATCAGGACTGGGCCGTGAAGCGCGGGCTTTACGACGCGCCGCAGCCCTATCGCTTCAACCTGTGGGTGGAGCCGCTGCGCCGCTTCCAGCTGGCGGCCGAGGGTCACGGCCCCCACCAGCCGCCCGAGCATCTGCGCGCGCGCATCCGCGACACGCTCGACCCGCTGCCGATCTGGTATCCGCCCTTCGAGGAAACCCTCGTGGCGGAGGCGGAATATCCCCTCCACGCGCTGACGCAACGCCCCATGGCGATGTATCATTCATGGGGCAGCCAGAATGCGTGGCTGCGCCAGATCCACGGGGTCAACCCGCTTTATGTCTCGGGCAGGATCTGGGCCGAGCACGGCTTTGCCGAAGGCGACTGGGCATGGCTGACCTCGGCTCACGGGCGCATCCGGGTGCCGGTGGTGCGGATGGAGGCGCTCAACGACCGCACCGTCTGGACATGGAACGCCATCGGCAAGCGGCGCGGCGCATGGGCGCTCGATGGACAGGCCCCCGAGGCGACAAAGGGCTTTCTGCTCAATCACCTGATCAACGAGCTTCTGCCGCCGCGCGGCGACGGGCTACGCTGGGCCAATTCGGACCCGGTGACGGGCCAGGCGGCATGGTACGACCTGCGCGTGCGCATCGAACGCGCCGAGCCGGGCGACGAAATTTCGCAGCCCGCCATCCCGGCGCAGCAATCCCCCGTGGGGCGCGGCCCCCGCAACCTGCCGGAGCGCCAGCCATGACTTCCCTGCCCGACCGGACCGACCGCAAACTGGGCCTGGTGATCGACCTGGACACCTGCGTCGGATGCCATGCCTGCGTGATCTCGTGCAAGGAATGGAATACCGAGCATTACGGCGCACCCCTGTCGGACATGGACGCCTATGGGGCGGAGCCCTCGGGCACCTTCCTCAACCGCATCCATTCCTTCGAGGTCGCGCCCAAGGACGGCCCGCCGCAAGTGGTGCATTTCCCCAAATCCTGCCTGCATTGCGAAGATGCACCCTGCGTCACCGTCTGCCCCACCGGCGCCAGCTACAAGCGCGCCGAGGACGGTATCGTTCTGGTGAACGAGGATGCCTGCATCGGCTGCGGGCTCTGCGCATGGGCCTGCCCCTACGGCGCGCGCGAAATGGACGCGGCCGAGGGGGTGATGAAGAAATGCACCCTCTGCGTGGACCGGATCTATAACGACAACATCCCCGAGCAGGATCGCGTGCCCTCCTGCGTGCGCACCTGCCCGGCCGGCGCGCGCCATTTCGGCGATCTGGGCGACGAGGGCAGCGACGTCTCGCGCCTCGTGGCCGAGCGCGGCGGGTTCGACCTCATGCCCGAACAGGGCACCAGACCGGTCA